>NZ_PIZM01000006.1:0-300000 GCF_002835465.1 Psychromonas sp. psych-6C06
ATTACCCGTGAGGCTTAACCATACAAACTCTAAGAGTTTTGTATACCAAGACGAGTCGAAAGACTATAAAAGAAATGCTTGCGAAGCATATTTTACGAAAACATTGCAAAGATTAAGAAGAACAAGCAGATTACGAAGTAATTTGCAGTTTCGTACTGTTTAACGAAGTTAAATAGTGGAAACAAACAGCTTTTCTAATTAACTTTTTTGTTTGGCGACAATAGCGCTGTGGTCCCACCTGATTCCATTCCGAACTCAGTAGTGAAACGCAGTTGCGCCGATGGTAGTGTGGGGTCTCCCCATGTGAGAGTAGGTCATCGCCAAACGCCTAATTTAAAATAACCCCACTGGTTAATTCCGGTGGGGTTTATTTAATTCTAGTGGTTGCAAATAACCACTATGAAAATTTATAATAATAATTATTTTTAGATTTTTTCTGACAACAATAGCGCTGTGGTCCCACCTGATTCCATTCCGAACTCAGTAGTGAAACGCAGTTGCGCCGATGGTAGTGTGGGGTCTCCCCATGTGAGAGTAGGTCATTGTCAGATCCCCTTTTGCTGATATGGCTCAGTTGGTAGAGCGCACCCTTGGTAAGGGTGAGGTCGGCGGTTCAAATCCGCCTATCAGCACCATCCCCCTTTTAAAGCCTTAGTAATTCTCTTATACTCTCTTTTAATATTCTGATTTTATTCTTCTTTATTAAGAGATCTCATGACTCAAAAAACGATTCGTATTGCAACAAGACACAGCCCTCTTGCTATGTGGCAAGCCAACTTTGTTAAATCTGAACTATTAAAATTTCATCCTGATCTAAATGTTGAATTACTTCCTATGAAAACCAAAGGGGATATTATTTTAGATACACCACTGGCTAAAGTCGGTGGTAAAGGTTTATTTGTAAAAGAGCTTGAAGTGGCAATGTTGGAGGGGCGTGCTGACATTGCAGTTCATTCAATGAAAGATGTTCCTGTCGATTTTCCTGAAGGTTTGGGGCTCACTGTTATCTGTGAGCGTGAAGACCCTCGTGATGCTTTTGTATCTAATCAATATATGAATATATCAGAGTTACCTAATGGCGCTATTGTTGGTACATCTAGTTTACGTCGTCAATGTCAGCTTCGTGAACTAAGGCCTGATCTGATTATTAAAGATTTACGTGGAAACGTTAATACTCGCTTACGTAAACTGGACGATGGTGAATATGATGCCATTATCTTGGCAGCGGCTGGTTTAATACGTCTTGAAATGTATTCGCGTATTGCTAGTTATATAGAACCTGAGATGAGTCTACCAGCGGTTGGCCAAGGAGCTGTAGGTATTGAGTGTCGATTGGACGACGAAGAGACTATTGCTTTATTACAGCCTTTAGAACATCAGCAAACACGCCAACGTGTGACAGCTGAGCGTGCAATGAATCTCGCACTGCAGGGGGGATGTCAGGTGCCTATTGGCAGCTATTCTATTTTTAAAGGTGATCAGCTCTTTCTTCGCGGTCTAGTAGGCAGTGTTGATGGTAAAAAGATCATTCGTAAAGAGATAATAGGTCAACCAGAGCAAGCTGAGCAAATGGGGCTGACACTTGCAAAGCAACTCTTAGACTGCGGTGCGAAAGAAATATTATCTGAAGTTTATAATATTAATGGTTAAACCTAGGCTATTAATCACGCGTTTTGCACCACATGGGCAATACTTAGCCGAACGACTTAGTGAGCAAGGCATTTATAGTCTTGCTCAGCCTTTATTAACGATAGAGCCCATCCCTCACTTAGATTACCCTTTTGTTCATCATTATGACTTTATTATTGCTGTTAGTGCAAATGCGGTTGAATATACAGATCTGTCTCTACACAATAAAACATGGCCCCAATGTAACTACATTGCTGTAGGTGATGCAACACAACACTTATTAGCAGAAAAAACAAAACAATTTGTTGAAGTGCCTATCTCTTCGTTCAATAGTGAAGGTGTGTTGGCATTGCCTAAGCTACAACAGTTAGACAATCGTAGTGTGCTTATCCTACGTGGTGTGGGAGGGAGGGAGTTACTCAAAGAGACCTTACTTGCCCGTGGCGCGAGTGTTGATTATTTTGAATCATATCAGCGTGTTGCTATTTCGTTACCGAGATCAATGACTATTGATAAATGGCAGCAACATGCTATTAATGGTGCTATTATCAGCAGTGTTGAGTTATTAGAACAGCTGATAATATTAACTCCTGATTCACAGCTAAACTGGCTGAAGACCATCACAATTTATGCCGCCAGTGAAAGAATTCTAAATTTTGCGTATGCCAACGGTTTTGTTAAGCGCGTATTGTTACCGAGCATCGCGAGCCAAGATATTATTGATTATTTTAAATGAGGGCAGTTATGAGTGAAATTGAAAATAAATTAGAACAACAGCCTAATGAAAATTTACCTGAAACGAATACGATAAAGCAGCCAAAGTTACCATTATATAGTGCATTATTAGCACTTTTATTAATTGTAATGTTAGCTATCGGAGCCTTTTATTTTCATCAGCAGCATAGTGCATTAGTTAATGCACAGCAGCTACAAATTAGTGAATTATCTAAGAAGCTATCTGTACAATCTTCACAGCAAACCTCTCAACATCGCCAAGTCATAGAGACTAAAGGTAAGCTTGAAGCAAAAATAGAGCAGGTTAATCTACAACTTCAGCAAGCTAATAATGATAATAAAATCGTCAAAACTGATATCCAAGCATTACAGCGTAGCTTCGCAGCTAGCAATGTTCGCCAGCCTAATGATTGGGTTTTAGCGGAAGTTGAATATCTCATTGACTTATCAGCCCGAAAAATCTGGTTAGAAAAAGATATTAACACTGCAATATCCCTTTTAGTGGCTGCAGACCAACGTATTGTCTCACTTAACGATGCAAGCCTAAGTCCATTACGTGGGGCTATTCTAGCTGATATTAATCAATTGGAGTCATTGCCTAAGCTGGACACTGACGGTGTTATTTTAGCGCTAACCAGTTTAGAGCGTCAGGTAGATAAATTACGCTCTTCAAGTTTATTGATGCCAGAAGCTGCCGAAAATACTGATAATGAAGTTTCCAGCGATATAAATGATTGGGAAACTAATTTATATAAATCTTGGAATGTTTTCATTGATAGCTTTATTACAGTTAATAAGAGAGAGCGCAAAGTTGAAGCGTTATTATCCCCAGAGCAAAGTTGGTATCTGCGTGAGCACCTGCGTAATAATTTAGCTAAGGCACAGTTTGCAATTTATCGAGAGCAACAAGAGGTTTATGACCTAGCTCTAGAAAACACCTTAGTGCTATTAAAAGATTATTATGATCTAAATGATAATGCGACGGAGCACTTTTATAAATCGGTACAACGTTTAAGTAAGCGTCAGGTATTTATTAATTATCCTGATCAATTAAAAAGCGCCCCTTTGTTAGAGCGTGTATTAGATCAGCGTATTAAAAAAACACTTGCTAGCTCAAATCTGAAATAGGAGAAACAGTATGATTAGAATGATTCTTATTGTTTCAGCGTTGATTGCTGGATTGATTTTAGGCCCTGAAATTAGTGAAAACAAAGGTTACATTCTGCTCTCCTTTGATAGTTACACAACCTATGAAACTACGATTATTAATGCATGTTTTATCGCGCTTATTTTCTATTTTTTATTGTTGATTGCTGAGTGGCTATTGCGTCGATTATTGTCAATGAACTCTTTAACTCGTGGGTGGTTTGGACAAAGGAAAACTAAAAAAGCACAGAAAAATAGCTTGTTAGGTATGTTTGCACTGTTTGAAGGCAATAATAAACAAGCATATAAATTACTGTCTAATTCAGCACAACGCAGTGAAGCGCCTTCTCTTACCCATATTGGTGCCGCTAGAGCGGCTCATTTACAAGGATTATATGACCTACGTGATGATCATCTTCAACTTGCTGGTGAAGTGAATAAAGCCGCAGAATTGGCTGCTGGTCTAGTGTGGGTTGAGTTGCAGTTAGACGCTAAGCAATATGAAAATGCATTAGCCACCCTGCAAGAATTGGCGATAAAGTTTCCTAAAAATAAACGTATTGCTCTGTTATTCCTCGACATCTACCCTGCTTTAGATGAGTGGAAGCTATATATACAGACCTTAAATGAGCAACGCAAATCGCTTGCATATAATGATCTTGAATTTGCTACGTTAGAATTAAATGCTTATCAGCACTTTTTTACACAACTTGCTGCTGATAGCCCTGATATGCTCAAACTTTATTGGGATAACAAAGCACCTCGCTGGATGCGTAAAGAGCTATCCTATCAAAAGGCGGTATTGGACGCTTTTATTAGCACGGATCATGGTAAGTTTGCACAGGCTGTACTGCTCGAAAAATTAAATAAACAGTTTTCATTACCGTTATTAGCGTATTTGGATAAAGTTGTGGTAACTGATCATTATCCATTAATTCTCTTACTTGAAAAGAAGCTCAACAAAGAGAAAGAGACCAGTTTAATACATCAAGCATTAGCAAAGTTAAAACTGAAAGAAGACAACCCTATCGCTGCCATTAAGCACCTTGAGCAGAGTTTAGAGACTGTGCCTAATGCAGAAGACTTTGCTTTGATAGCTGAGCTTTTAGAAAAACAAGATCGTCACCAAGAAGCAACTAGTTACTATCGCCAGGGGTTAATATTGGCGACAACTAAAAATACTGCTGTCACAATAGTGTAACAATACGTTTTTATCATTAATTAGCAGGAATCGGCCTGCTTTTTATATAGGTCCATATATGTTAACTCATCCATTTTTTACACTTCCCATAAAAAATAGTGAAGCGAAAATTATTTTAACCGCTTGCCCTGGTACTAAAGAAGCTGATTTAGACACTTCTTTAGAGCAACTAAAAGCAGCTGGGGCACAAGCTATACTCACTTTTATGACTCAAGCAGAGTTAGATAAAAATAATTTATCAGATATTGGTAAATCGATTAAGTCTAAAGGGATATCTTGGTTCCACCTTCCGATTGTGGATGATGAAGCGCCGGAAGCGCCTTTTTTAGATGCTTGGCAAACCGCAGGGCCCGCAATTCATCGTTTAATTGAACAGGGCAAAACGATTGCAATGCATTGTAAAGGTGGATCAGGTCGAACTGGGCTCATTTCTGCGCAAATATTATTAGAGCGTGGTGAGGCGATTGAACCACTCATGGCACGTATTAAGCTGTTGCGCCCGAATGCTTTTACTCATGCTTGCCATCGCGATTACTTAAAAAATTTAGCCTCTTAAAAGCAACCTCGTTATTTCTCTTTGCAGAGAGGTAACGATCTCCTTTCAATTCTTCCTGCCACTCTATTGTAATAATTTTCTATTACCTTTATATTGCCTGTTATATGTATTTTTTCATATATATGGAAAAAAGTATATTTAGGGTTGCCAGAGCGTTATCTTTTTAAAGTGCTTTCAGATGAAATGCGACTAAAAATAATAATGTTCATTCAACTGAAGGTGAACTTTGTGTGTGCGAGTTAGTGGCTGCTTTAGATTATCATCGGCCGTAAATATCGCGCCACTTAGCGCAACTTAAACCTCTGGACCTATTGCTTGAGAAAACAGGAGTAGTGGATTTACTCCCGATTAAATCCAACTCTTAGGGAGGCAAGACATTATTAACACTACTTATGTTAATAATGAGTTATTTATAAATGGCAACCTAGCTAAATTAACCACAATGGCAGATCGACTCAATAGTTGTAATGGCCAATGTTAACAATAAATTTAAGATGGAATATCAAATGAAAATTAAAGTAGGTATTAACGGTTTTGGACGTATCGGACGTTTAGCATTACGCGCAGCTTATGATTGGGATAATGTTGAATTTATTATGATTAATGATGTAGCTGGTGATGCAAAGACACTGGCACACTTATTGGAGTTTGATTCAATTCAAGGCCGTTGGCAGCATACTGTGGAAGCCGAAGCGTCAAATATTATTATTGGTGAACATAAAGTTAAGTGCACTCAGGAGTCTGAAATTGCAAGTGTAGACTGGTCGGACTGCGACGTGGTTATTGAGGCGACGGGTGTTAATCGCGATGCTAAGTTATTGCAAACCTACCTCGACCAAGGTGTAAAGCGTGTGGTCGTCTCTGCACCTGTTAAAGCGGAGGGTATTGCTAATATTGTCGTTGGCGTGAATGATGAAATATTTCAGCCTGAGCTACATAAAATTGTTACCGCTGCTTCATGTACCACTAACTGCCTTGCACCAGTGATTAAAGTGATCAACGAAAAATTAGGCATCGAGCAAGTTGCCTTTACCACGATTCATGATCTGACCAATACACAAACTATTTTAGATGCGCCACACAAAGATCTGCGTCGAGCACGTGCATGTGGTATGAGTTTAATTCCAACTACAACGGGATCTGCTAAAGCGATTGTAGAAATTTTCCCTGAGCTTGCGGGAAAAATTGACGGCCATGCTGTGCGAGTTCCACTGGCAAACGCTTCACTGACAGATATCATCTTTAACTTGAAACAAGATACGACAGCTGAGCAGGTTAACGAATTACTAAAAAGCGCTTCTGAAAATGAGTTGCAGGGTATTTTAGGTTACGAAGACAAGCCACTTGTTTCAATTGATTACCGAGGCGACCGTCGTTCAACGATTGTGGATGCGCTCTCTACCATGATGGTGGGTAAGCGTATGTTAAAAATTTACGCATGGTATGACAATGAGATGGGTTATGCGACGCGTACAGCAGAGTTAATGAGAACAGTTGGTCTAGCTGATAAATAATAGTAATCGAATTAAGTAAGCGGTCTAAATTTTTACGCAGAAAAAATAACCCACCTCTTTGTTGGAAACTATTTTAAGCGATAAAAAGACCGCCTATTTATTTCCTTTGCTAGCGCAGTTAAACGATATCTGATGGAATCCAAAAATGTTTAAAAATCTCTCTGATGAGTTAAAGCAATACCTTGTTATTACGGGTAATTATTGGGCCTTTACCTTAACGGATGGTGCATTACGCATGTTGGTGGTGTTGTACTTTCACCAACTTGGTTACGATGCATTACAAGTGGCTTTTCTATTTCTTTTTTATGAGTTTTTTGGTGTGGTAACCAACCTTTTTGGCGGTTGGCTAGGTACAAGACTTGGTCTCAACAGAACAATGAATATTGGCCTGTTGATGCAAGTGGTTGCATTAGCCATGCTAGCATTACCTAATGGTTACTTAACCATTGCATGGGTGATGCTTGCGCAGGCGCTTTCTGGTATCGCTAAGGACCTCAATAAAATGAGTGCTAAGAGTGCTATCAAGCTATTTGTTAAGGATGATCAACAGGGCCAGTTGTATAAATGGGTTGCTATCTTAACGGGCTCTAAAAATACTTTAAAAGGGATTGGTTTCTTTCTTGGTGGCTTGCTACTTACTTTAATTGGCTTTCAATCGGCCATGATATTAATGGCGAGCGTATTAATGCTGGTCTTTATCGCAAGCTTACTTTTGTTAAAAGCAGATCTTGGAAAAATTGAGCGAAAAGTTAAATTTAAAGAGCTATTTTCTAAAAGCGAGGCTATCAATCGTTTATCGCTTGCTCGCATGTTTCTTTTTGCATCGCGTGATGTGTGGTTTGTTGTTGCTCTTCCGGTTTACTTGAGTGAAACCTACGGCTGGAATTCATGGACGGTCGGTGGATTAATCGCATTATGGGTCATTGTATATGGCGGTATTCAGTCTATTGCTCCCTATTTTACAGGTAAAAGGTCAGGCAAACTTCCCGATGGCAGGTCTGCAACACTTTGGGCATTTGCACTCATATTCACACCACTTCTAGTGATGTTTAGTTTGTCTTTTGCGAATTGGTTAGTGGTTCTTTGTCTCTTTATTTTCGGGGCGCTGTTTGCGATTAATTCTTCATTACATAGTTATTTGATTGTTAGTTATGCGCAACGTGAAGGGGTTTCTTTGGATATTGGTTTTTATTACATGGCTAATGCGATGGGGAGACTGATCGGGACGTTACTTTCTGGTTGGGTATTTGTAAATTACGGCTTATCTGCTTGTTTAATCGTTTCAAGCTCTCTTATCGTGTTAGCAATGCTATTTTCATTAAAGCTACCTCAGGAGCAATTTAAATAAGAATCGCTATCAACTATGTAGCGTCATACATCTGAATGTTATAACATAACACTTGTTGTTATTAACCTAATTGAGATGTTTATTCTATGTTGTTGCTGTTAAGCATATTGGCCCTTTTTCTAGGGCCTATTACCTACCGTTTATTAAAGCGTCAACCGGGGTGGTTTGACCTGATGGACGCATTTATTTTTGTAACTATTTCTGGCCTAGTGTTATTTCACATACTGCCAGAGGTATTACATAGCGGTGGACCGATTGTTCTCCTTTTGATGGCTATTGGTTTACTTGCGCCAAGTTGGATAGAGAAGTATTTTCATAAAGCCGCAGACCAAGCGCATCAAACAACACTTTTTCTTGGTGTCATCGGCCTTGTTGTTCATGCAGCGGTAGATGGCTCTGCACTAGTGGTCGAGCCAGGTGATCATACCGCTTGGTTATTAGCACTGGGTGTTTTATTACACCGTTTCCCTGTTGGTTTGACTATTTGGTGGTTATTACGTCCACAATATGGACGAACGTTACCGCTAGTTGTGCTTATTTCGATGTCTGCAGCGACGGTTGCCGGAGCGCTATTTGCCGATCATTCCATTGCACATTTAGACGGAGAGCTACTCGCATGGTTCCAAGCGTTTGTAATGGGCTCTATCATGCATGTTGTATTACATCGTCCTTACCTAAAATCAGGTAAACATTCGCATTCTCATGGGCATAGCCATGAAACAGATAAAGAGAGTGAGTCTAGCGAAAACCGTTACGCAGCAGGCATTGGTAGTGTGTTGGGGGTTGTGGTTTTGGCTGCCGTGTTGTTGCCCCATTGGCTAGGTTATGTTGAGCATAACCATGATCATGGCGTAGCGCATGAAGTTCATGAGTCTCACGCCCATGATGAGCATGCGCATGAATCACATGGGCACGACCATGATAAACATGAAGCCGATGCACATGAATCACATGGGCACGATCATGATGAACATGAAGCCGACGAGCATGCGCATGAATCACATGGGCACGATCATGATGAACATGAAGCCGACGAGCATGCGCATGAATCACATGGACACGACCATGATAAACATGAAGCTGATGTGCATGAATCACATGAGCACGACCATGATGTACATGAAACCGAGAAGCATGAATCACATGGGCACGACCATGATGAACATGAAGCTGATGCGCATGAATCACATGGACACGACCATGATGAACATGAAGCTGATGTGCATGAATCACATGAGCACGACCATGATGTACATGAAACCGAGAAGCATGAATCACATGGGCACGACCATGATGAACATGAAGCCGACGAGCATGCGCACGAATCACATGGGCACGGCCATGAAGAACATGAAGCCGATAACCATGAAGGACATGATCATGGTGCAGAAGAACAATTTAGTTCACAAACGGCACAAGCGTTAATTAATGTCAGTAAAATTGCACTGTATAGTGCTCCTATGCTGTTATTCGCATATTTTTTAAGTGCGTTAATGCATTACTTTAAACCTAAATTTTCTATTATGCCGATGCAAGGCAGTCAAGCTTTCCTTAAAGACAGCTTAAAAGGTGTCGCTTATGGTTTACCGTTACCTGTGTGTTCACCAAGTGCGAGTAAAATGCATCAACAGCTATTAGGATTAGGGGCAAACCAAACCTTTGCAACTGCCTTTCTAATTGCAACACCTATTTTGGGTTTCGATGCATTGCTTATCTCATTGCCTTTATTAGGTGAACAGATGTTATTGTTGCGCCTTGCACTAGCGATTATTTTTGCAGTAGCTGTTGCTTGGTTACTAGGGCGTCACTTTAAAACACCAATCTCTTCAATTGCTGCACATAGTTGCCAAGGTGGTCAACCCTCGTCGCGATTTATTAGTGCGATAAAACAAGGGTATCAACACCAACTTGATCATACCGCTCCATGGGTTTTATTAGGCTGGGCGGTCGCAGCGACACTCTCTACGCTACCTGCATGGTCATTTTTCGATCAGGCATTATGGTTACAAGTATTAGTGATGATTGTTATTGCTTTCCCATTTGCGCTCTGTGCAACGGGTATTACGCCAGTGATCGCCATTTTATTAATGGCGGGACTCTCACCGGGCGCTGCAATTGCCTTCTTTTTGATCGCGCCAACTATTAGCCTTGAGCTACTTAAGACACTTAAAAAGCAACAGGGCTTCTTTGCTGCCATGAGTTTGGCGCTATTGATGACAGTCGGTGCTTTCCTAACGGGCTTATTACTGAATCAATTTATCGAAGTCTTCTCACCTTCATGGATTGAGCATAGCATTGCAGATTACAGTCTCTGGCAAATGATCAGTTTAGCGATTATTTTAGTACTATATTTCAGCTCACTATTACGTCGTGGTGCACGTAGCTTTATTGCTGAATTAGTTCCTAAAAGCTTTTTAAAACCTCATCAACATTAGTAAGCTACTGCGATGTTACCTGACCAATGAATTAGGGACGGTGACATCTGCAAATATATTTTGGCCGCTAATAGTAAATGAAATAAATAGCTTCTTTTAACCAGTAAGATTGCTCAGTTATTTAGTGGATTTGGTATTATTTCTGCGTTGATATTTTTACACGTGGAACAACTGGTTACGTAGAGTTTTTCTTCATATTTTTCTGCTTATCGAAATCTTGTGATAGCGTTTGACCCACCGTATTTTGCGGTGTTGTCACAGGCAGTTGGAAAGTAGAGAAGGGAGATCTATTTTACGATATGGATATGGGGTTGGCATTACTGTTTAAAAGCGAATAATACTCTAACCCCTCATTGTTTAAGCGAAGCGTTTGCTTAAATACTCACTGATTGCTGATGATTCATACATCCAAGTAACTTGCTCTGCTTCTTCGATACGCAGGCAGGGAACTTGTACTTTTCCACCCAGTGATTTAAGCTGTTGTTTATTCTCCTCAAGTTTTGCATCAACGGTTTTAATATTTAGCCCATGACGACGTATATCTCTGCGTACTTTCACACAAAAAGGGCACGCCTGGTATTGGTAAAGCTGTAACGAGCTTGTTTGTGCATCGATAGCTGCTTGAGCAGAAGCTTCTCGTTTTAACTTTTTAGGGCTAAAAATAAAATTTAATAATAAAATGATACGGCCTAAAACCCAGCGAATAATAAACATCTGAACTCTCTTTGTAATTGTTATAAAATTGCTGCGCAGTTTAACGGAAGCGTGTCCAACACTCAATTATTCCCTAAAAAGAGTTAATCATGAATCAAATAGAAAGTCCCTGTGTTCGAGATTGTTGTTTAAATGAAAATGATATCTGTATGGGCTGCTTACGTAGTTTAGAGGAGATAAAAGCTTGGGGCCAAGCGAGTGATGTCAGAAAAACAGAGATTGTTGAAGCCATAAAGTTTCGAAAAGGCGTTGAATTGAAAGAGGTTTAATGTTCTCGACTCTATAGCGTGCTTGCTTCTTCGTTAATATCAGCACAGTGGATCTTGAGTCGCATTTTATCCTGACGTTCATGCGTGCTTGCTAGTTGGCAGTGTTGATTTTGTGGTTGTGTGCTGACCTGAATAATTAATTGTTCTGGTGTTGCTGAATATGCCATGAAAGTAAAACGATCAAGTTCGCCAAGGTTTAGATGAAAGTTTTCGATATTAAGTACCAATTTTCCTTCCAAGCCTGTAACTTTTCCATGTATTTGAATGGGTTGCGTAAATTTTTCGTTGTCATATTTTACCCAGCACCAAATACTGAACAGTGAGATGATCATTGTATAAGTGATGTATTTTATTTTAAAAGTCATGTAAATCCTACTCACCATTTTTCAGTATAAGTTGATGCAATTAGCTGTTTTTTGACGCTTATAGCACAGCTAACTTAAGCAATTATTTAATAAAACCTTCTTTTTAGAGCTCTTAATAGCAGTGGTAATAGTGCAATACCACCAATGAATATGATCAGCGCTTGTATTATATTCCCACTAGCAATCAGAAACAGTGCACAAGAGGTTAGGGATAACAGTAAACAGGTTGTAATTATTATCAGCATCTCATCTCACTGAACGAATAGAGACTTATACTATTGATAATAGGAGAATCAGTATCATTTTATAACTACCTGCTAGGGTAGTTTTTGAGAAAAAGAGAGGTGTTTTTGCACTTCCTCTAATTGGAATTGGTTAAATACTAAAATGCCATTGTTGCGTAGCAATTGAGTAGTGATGCCTTGGCCCTCAATAAGTGTATTTGAAAACTCCCCATTATAGATATTTGAGCTACCGCAAGAGGGGCTACGTTCTGTCAAAATAGCTATTTTAATTCCATGTTTTAATGCTATCGCGAGGGTTTTTTGTGCTCCTCTGTGAAAGGCTTCGCTGACATCTTCTTGTTGTACAGTTTGGATTGTACCATTGGTCATTATTTCTGCGGGCGCTCGTGGTGTTGGTAGTCCTCCAATGACCTCTGGGCAAACAGGTAAAACGATATCTTCATTGATCCACTGTTGAAGTAATGTGTGCTCAAGTTTATTGAGCTTAGCGTCATAACGGACGCGTTCTCCAAAAAGGCATGCGCTTATCAATAGCTGGTAATTTTCTTTTTTCATTTTGTTATCCATGTGTTCATAAATAGTGATCATTTATAATTGAGGTTGTTGCCAATATGTTAATTAACCTTGTTTACAACAAGGTTTTGTTATGGTTTTGTTATAAAAATTTAATCAATTTCACTGCTTTTGTTATTAAACTGTAATGCTAATTGATGCTTATCAAGTTATGCCCTGAATATGTCAGTACTCTAACCCTCATTAAATAATGTAGCTAAGTAGTTAATATATCTCGAGGGTGTTATGAGTAAACAAAAATTAGTAATTATTGGTAATGGAATGGTTGGCCATCGATTTATTGAGGATTTTGTAGAAAAAGCCGATTTAGATCAGTTTGAAATTACTGCTTTTTGTGAAGAGCCTCGTGTTGCTTATGACCGAGTACATCTCTCTTCATACTTTTCGCATCATACTGCAGATGAGCTTTCTTTAGTCAAAGAGGGCTTCTACGAAAAACATAATATTAACGTGTTAATCGGTGAACGTGCGTTAACTATTAATCGCCAAGAAAAAGTGATTCACTCACAAACTGGTCGTGCTGTTTTTTACGATAAGTTAGTGATGGCAACTGGCTCTTACCCATGGGTTCCTTCGATCAAGGGCAATGAAAGTAAAGACTGTTTTGTCTACCGCACCATTGAAGATTTGAATGCCATTGAGAACACTGCACGTCGTAGTAAAAATGGTGTAGTTGTCGGTGGTGGTTTGCTTGGATTAGAAGCTGCGGGTGCGTTAAAGGCGCTTGGTGTTGAAACACATGTTATTGAATTTGCACCGGTATTAATGGCTGAGCAATTAGACCAGCAGGGTGGTCAAATGCTTCGTAACAAAATAGAAAGCATTGGTGTTAATGTCCATACAGGTAAAAATACTCAAGAGATTGTGGTTGGTGGTGAAAGCGCACGTAATACCATGAAGTTTGCTGATGGGACGCAACTGGAAGTCGATTTCATTGTTTTCTCAACCGGTATTCGTCCTCAAGATAAACTGGCAAAACAGTGTGGTTTAGCAACAGGGCGTCGTGGTGGCATTACCATTGATAATAACTGTTTAACGACTGATCCGGATATTTATGCGATTGGTGAATGTGCTTCGTGGAATGAACAGTTCTTCGGTCTTGTGGCGCCCGGCTACAACATGGCTAAAGTCGCTGTCGATAATATTTTAGGGCGTGACAATGAGTTCACTGGCGCAGATATGAGCGCAAAGCTGAAATTGTTGGGTGTGGATGTGGGCAGTATTGGTGATGCAAATGGCCGTACACCAAAATGTAAGAGTTATGTCTATTTAGATGAAAACCATTCTGTCTATAAACGCATCGTTGTCTCTGAAGATGGTAAGCATCTGCTAGGAGCCGTGTTAGTTGGTGATACAGAGAGCTACAGCGATCTATTACAATATAAATTAAACGATATTGAGTTACCCAAACATCCTGACTCTTTGATTCTTCCCTCTCATGCTGGTGGCGAGAAAGTGGGCTTAGGGGTAGATGCTTTACCAGAAACTGCGCAAGTCTGTTCATGTTTTGATGTTAAGAAATCAGATATCGCTGAGGCGGTGGCGGCTGGCCATACGACTATTGGGGCGATTAAGTCTGAAACCGGAGCGGGTACTGGGTGTGGTGGCTGTGTTCCACTGATCACGCAAGTGCTTAATGCTGAACTCAAAAAGCAAGGTATGGAAGTTAAAAATCATCTTTGTGAGCATTTCGAATATTCTCGTCAAGAGCTGTTCCACTTAATTCGTATAGAAGAGATCAAAACCTTTAAAGATCTTTTAGCTAAATATGGCAAAGGCTATGGTTGTGAAGTTTGTAAGCCGACGATCGGGTCTATTTTAGCGTCTTGCTGGGGTGAGCATATCCTCACTAAAGAACATAACGGCCTTCAAGATACCAACGATATCTTCCTTGGTAACATGCAAAAAGATGGTACTTATTCTGTTATTCCACGTATGGCGGGTGGTGAAGTAACGCCGAAAGGTTTAGCCGCTGTAGCGAGTGTCGCTGAGCAATACACGCTTTACACTAAAATCACTGGCGCGCAGCGTATTGGTCTATTTGGTGCGCATAAATCAGATCTCCCCGATATCTGGAAGCAACTCTTAGATGCTGGCTTTGAAACCGGTCAGGCTTATGCTAAAGCACTGCGTATGGTAAAAACCTGTGTTGGTAGTACATGGTGTCGTTTTGGTGTGCAAGACAGTGTGGGCCTTGGCGTTGAACTTGAGAATCGTTACAAAGGCTTACGTACACCACATAAAATGAAATTTGGTGTTTCTGGTTGTACTCGAGAATGTGCTGAAGCACAGGGGAAAGATGTCGGTATTATTGCTACCGATGCAGGCTGGAACTTATATGTGTGTGGTAATGGTGGTATGAAACCTCAACATGCTTCATTACTGGCTTCTGATTTAGATAAAGAAACGCTGATTAAATACTTGGATCGTTTCATGATGTTCTATGTGCGCACTGCCGATAAATTAACACGGACTTCAGTGTGGTTGCAAAACCTTGAAGGAGGTATTGAATATCTACAACAAGTTGTGATGGAAGATAAGTTAGGTATTAATGCACAACTTGAAAAAGAGATGGCTGAATCTATTGAAAATTATCACTGTGAATGGGCAACGACGCTTAATGATGAGCAACAATTACAACGCTTTACACATTTCATTAACAGCGATGCACAGGATGATAATGTCGTATTTACCCCTGAACGCGGTCAAAAACGTCCCGCCTTTTTAACTGAAAAAGCACCCATCTATAAAATTGATTTGGAGGAAGCGTAATGAGTAAGTGGATTAAAGTGTGTGAATTAAAGGATATCTTTCCTTCTACCGGGGTATGTGCATTAGTTGATGGTAAACAAGTGGCTATTTTCCGTCCAAGTGATGAAGAGCAAGTATACGCGATTAATAATATGGATCCCTTTGCACGAGCAAACGTGTTATCACGGGGGGTTATTTGTGAACATCAAGAGCAACTCTGGGTGGCTTCTCCTTTGAAAAAGCAGCGTTTCAATTTAGTGGATGGCTCATGTTTAGAAAACAGCGAAGTCTCTATTGAAGCTTACCAAGCGCGTGTGGCTAATGGCCATATCGAAGTGAAGCTGTAATTTATCATTCTATTCATTTTTATAACCCTATTTGTCGCGCATTATGCACTAGATAAATAGGGACTAATTTATTATTTAACTTATAGGGACGTAACTATGTCTTACAACAAACCAGCCGATTTTGTACAAACCATGATAGATGTTGGCGAAGCTAAAACTAAAACTGGCACGCGCGACCTCATCCTACGTGGAACAATGGCTGGTGTTATTTTATCACTGGCGGTTGTGGTGGCTATCACCGCTATCACTCAAACAGGAAGTGGTCTTGTTGGGGCATTGGTGTTCCCGGTTGGTTTTTGCATTTTAAGCTTGATGGGTTATGACTTGGTGACAGGTGTTTTTGGTTTAGCGCCACTCGCTAAATTTGATAATCGTCCAGGCATTACATGGGGACGTGTTTTTCGTTGTTGGGGACTTGTCGGTCTAGGTAACTTAATCGGCTCATTGATTGTCGCTTATATGGTTGCTGTTTCTCTGACGATGAACTTTTCGATTGACCCGAATGCCGTTGCACAAAAATTTATCGCCGTTTCAACTGCCCGCACTGTCGGCTTTGAAAATTTAGGTGCGGATGGTTGGATCACTTGTTTTGTACGAGCAATTTTCTGTAACTTAATGGTTTGTTTAGGGGTGATTGGTGGCATGACATCACGCTCAGTCGCAGGTAAAGTTGTTGCAATGTGGTTACCAATTTTTATCTTCTTTGTGTTAGTTTTCGAACATACGGTTGTAAACATGTTCCTTTTCCCACTTGGAATGATTTTAGGCGCGGATTTTGGTATTGCGACATGGTTAAACTTTAACTTAATTCCAACTATCTTAGGTAATATTGTTGGTGGTTTACTATTTACGTGTATTCCACTTTACTTAACACATGCAAAAACGTCGGCTTCGTTAGATGCCAAATAATTTTTAAGGTAGCGCTACTTTAGCGTTGATGAATGATTAAGCCCCGTTACGATACGGGGTTTTTTTATGGGTGAGAGAAAACAACGCAACAATCGGGTTGAGTTATACCATTGCGTATAATATTGTGATCTGGGCTTGTGGAGGAAAAAGGATAGAGAGCAAGGCGCATGATTGAGTAATAGCTAGCTATTGCGATTGAATGCAATGCAGTTATCTATTTTTTTAACTCACAAGATAGATCAGATAGCTATGCGGACTGGTATAATCAGAGCCTTTGTTTCACAATCAGCATATTGACGATTATCAATGCGATATCAACTAAGGGTTGCGAATGGGGTTTGCCAGTTTATTACAGCTATTCACATTAGCCGCCATTTGGGGGGGCTCTTTTATATTTATGCGTGTTGCGGCTTCTCCGCTAGGCCCTGTTGCACTCATTGAGGGGCGTGTTTTATTTGCAGCGGTTACGCTACTCATTATTTCTTGGATTGTAAAAAAGAAATTACCCGTGAAAGGGAACCGTAAACACTTTTTCATATTAGGGTTGTTTAATACGGCATTACCATTCTTATTGTTTGCTTATGCAGCCCAAATCATGAACGCTTCATCTTTAGCGGTTATTAACGCTACCGCACCTATTTGGGCGACCTTAATTGCAACTATTTATTACAAAAATCAGTTAACTAAGCAGGTGTTAATTGGTTTAGTATTGGGGGTGTTGGGCGTTACCTTACTAGTTGGTTGGGAAGCTTTGAAAATAGGTGAGGGGGCTATCCTCCCTATTTCTGCGGCTATGTTTGCATCCTTTAGTTATGGCGTCGCCTCCAATTATGCCAGAAGCGCCCCTAAAGTAGAGGCTTATGCAAATGCCCATGGAAGCATGTGGGCTGCGGTGATTTTTTTATTACCTTTATGTCTCTTTTTCCCAATGAGAACTCCCCCCGATATTGATATTAGTATTGCAGTGTTATTATTGGGCATAGTATGCACAGGTATAGCTTATATCTTGTATTTTCGTTTAATTGTTGAGGTTGGCGCTACTTCTGCTTTATCTGTTACTTTTTTAGTCCCTGTTTTTGGCATTTTATGGGGGTATTTTTTCTTGGATGAGCAAATCGGGTTTAACACCTTACTGGGCTCTACATTAGTTATCTCTGGTACGATGTTTGTGACTGGCTTGACGCCTAAAGCACTTATTAGCGCCACAAGGGAAAAGTATGAGTAAGCAAGATAACCAAAGACACTATCAGCTCATTGAGCAGGCCATTTACTTTATTCGTGCTCAACAAGCAAAACAACCAAGTTTAAAAGAGGTTGCCGATGCTGTTGGTGTGAGTGAGTTACATTTTCAGCGACTTTTTTCACAATGGGCGGGTATTTCACCAAAACGATTTTTACAATATCTGACTAAGGAAGCAGCGTTAAAGGCATTACAAGAGAGTAGCAACTTATTAGAAGCGAGTTTATCTGCTGGCTTATCCGGTACTGGTCGATTACATGACTTGATGGTCAGTTGCGAAGCAATGACTCCAGGGGAGATAAAGCTCGCAGGAAAGGGGATGGTTATTGATTATGCCTTTGTGGATACGCCATTTGGGGAAGCATTATTAGCGTGGACTGCACGTGGTATTTGTTACTTACAGTTTGTAGGGCAATCGATGCAGCTGGTGGATGATTTGCAAAAACAATGGCCGAATGCAAAGTATCGACTTAATCAGGATAATGGTGCTCAATTAGCGCTGGATATATTTTCATCCGCTGTACCAAAACAGCAACTACACCTGCTAATTAAAGGTACCAATTTTCAAATAAAAGTATGGGAGGCTGTTTTACATAGTGCTGTGGGTCAGCAACTTTCTTATGCGCAACTTGCTAAAGGAATGGGTAACCCTAAAGCTTCAAGAGCGGTTGGTAGTGCACTTGCTAGTAATAACATTGCCTACCTTATCCCATGTCATAGAGTCATTAAAAGTACTGGTGAACTTTCTCATTACCGCTGGGGAGGTAGCAGAAAAGCCGCTATGCAAGTTTGGGAAAAAGCACACAATGTGGCGACTTAAATTGGCTTTCCAGTAAAAGTGCCCATGCTGATGCGATCCTCTATAGTAAAGCCCAAGGATTGATAAAAACCGATCACTTGCTCATTACCAGCAACAATTTGTAAGTTAATTTTTTGGCACCCTAATTTGGTTAATTCGCTCATTGTGTGTTTAACCAGTTTTGAACCGATATGCAATCGGCGCATCTCTTCGCTAACCGCAACTGAGTATAACCAGCCACGATGGCCATCATAGCCCGCCATACAAGAGCCTATCACTTGTCCTTTTTTCTCAGCTACAAACAATAACCTGTCGACGCGTAGTTTTTTATCCAATACATTATTGGCTTCATTGTGCGGTGCTGGTGAAGTAAAAACGGTTTGCCAAAGCGCAATCAGAGAGGGCCTATCCGTTGCTTTATAGTGGCGTATAATGATCATAACTGACCTTTCCATTGCTATGTTGTGAAGAGTTTTGCTATACCAAACGAAATAATACTAATCCGCATAACTATCTGATCTATTTTACTGGTTAAAGATAACTTATCTCATCGTTAAAATTTTTGTAAAGAGAGCAACCATTTGCGTAAATTTTCGCCTTGAGTTAAGCCACTTTTCCTGCGCAAAATGTTAGATAACATACTTAATTCGCTTGGTAATAAGCATAGATTGTAAAAATAAAAAAGGCACTTAGTTTAAGTGCCTTTTTCTTGGATGTCGCGTTAAAAGTTATGCGCTTGTTTTTGTCATATCGATGAATAGCCAAACCATATAACCAAGGTAGGCTGTTAATAACAAGGCGCCTTCAAATCGACCTAGTATTCCTGTCTTTCCTTTACGCCAAGCAATAGAGAAAATCATTAATGCAACTGTAAGACCTATCATCACAGGGTAATCACGGGTGAGTACTTCGATATCAAAAGTATCAGGGCGAATTAAACCAGGTAGCGCCATAACGCCGAGAATATTAAAGATATTAGAGCCGATGATATTACCTACCGCTAAATCAAATTCTTTTTTACGAGCCGCTGCGATGGTGGCGGCTAACTCCGGTAAACTGGTTCCAATAGCAACAATAGTAAGTCCAATAATGAGATCGCTGACTTGGAAAAACTCTGCAACTTCTACAGCTCCCCAGACTAAAACTCTCGAAGACGCGATCAAGACGATAATACCGATAATCAGCCATTTCAGCGCCTCACCTTTACTGACTTCTTCTGGCATTTCATCTAAAATTTCTTGTGGTAGTTCATCATCACCGTGGCTTTTAGCTTCCCATATGGTGTAGGCCAACATGGCAAACATCATAAGTAGCAGTAACAAACCATTTAAGAAGCTCAAATGTTGATCGGAAAGAATATAATAACTTAGCAGTATGATAGCTAAGAGTACCGGCATCTCCCGTTTTAGTAATTTAGAATGGATATGTAGCGGATAAAAGAGGGCGGTAACACCAAGCATTAAACCGATATTAGTGATGTTAGAGCCAATGGCATTGCCAATTGATAAGCCAGTATTTCCTTCTGCAGCGGCGATCGCAGAAACGAGCATCTCTGGCGCTGAGGTGCCTAAACCAACAATAACAACACCGACAATAAGTGGGGAAATTGAAAAACTGCGAGCGGTATTTGATGCGCCTAAAACAAATTTATCGGCACTCCAAATGAGTAACGCAAAACCAATGATGATGGCTAGTGCTGGGTATAATAGGGTGATCACAATATATCCTTAAATTTGCTATAAAAAAACGCCG
Organism: Psychromonas sp. psych-6C06; assembly: GCF_002835465.1. Lineage (NCBI taxonomy): Bacteria > Pseudomonadati > Pseudomonadota > Gammaproteobacteria > Alteromonadales > Psychromonadaceae > Psychromonas > Psychromonas sp. psych-6C06. The sequence continues at coordinate 20,529 of NZ_PIZM01000006.1, forward strand.
AGCACTTTCATGTTCGACGTTTTCTTAAAAAATTGAAGTGTCTTCGGGTATTAACCGCGACCTTCTGCAATAGCTGCAACTGCAGCTAATTCAGCTGCTTGTTTCTCATGCTTCTCTTGGCGATCTTGAACATCCATCAACTCATTAGTGATTAAACGCTCTTCAATTTCACGTAAAGCAATGACGGTTGGTTTGTCATTTTCAGGATCAACCAAAGGTGTTTTACCTTGAGTTGCAAGCTGACGAGCTCGACGAGATGCCATTAAGATTAAATCAAAACGGTTACCAACTACATTTACTGCATCTTCAACGGTTACACGTGCCATTGTTGAACTCCAAAAGTTAATTACATAAAAACGGGCGCTTATTATACAAGCATAACAAAGTTTGATCCAGCGCTACTTTAGCAAGTCAGCGATCATATCTTGGTAAATAATCGATTGTTTCACGCGCTGATTACGTTGTGCACTAACGATTTGCGAAAGTTGCTGACTGGCAACTTCAAAATTATCATTAATAATTAGATAATCATACTCATTGTAGTGCGACATTTCAGACTTTGCTTGTGCCATGCGTTTAGCGATGATCTCTTCGCTGTCTTGACCACGCTTGGTTAAGCGAGATTCTAATTCGTCCCGGTTGGGTGGCAAAATAAAGATACCAACTGCTTCTGGCATCATTTTACGAACCTGCTGTGCGCCTTGCCAATCAATATCTAAAAATATATCGGTGCCCTGTTGTAAAGCTTGCTCTATCGTAATGCGTGAAGTGCCGTAATAGTTACCAAATACTTCTGCCCATTCAAAAAATGCATTATCTTCAATCAAAGATTTGAAGTCATTAACATCGACAAAATGATAATGCTCTCCATTATTTTCACCAACCCGAGGCGATCGTGTTGTATGAGACACAGAAACTTGTACATCCCATGAACGCTTTTCTTCTAGTAATGCATTGATAAGACTAGACTTCCCTGCGCCACTGGGTGCGGAAATAATATAAAGTGTACCGAGTTGAGACATGTTTAAGTTCCTAAAAAATAATGAAGCGCGAATTATCGCCTATTTTTTAATTAATTACAGCGTTTAAATCATAAATTAGAAGGGGGTTTCTAGAGGCAGTCGATCTTTGCTGTTTAACTTTCGTCTTCTGCTACCTCCTTTTTCCTACATAAAATTTAAACACTACATTAGTGGAATTGGTATTAGTCATTCTAAGCGAGTTTCGTCTAACGGATAGCAAAACGCCTTTTCGTTTTGTATTGCGTACTGTTTGACGTAGTCAAATAGAGCAAGGGCAACATTTGTTGACCATTTTTACTGCGTTTTTGCCTATTGATGTGGAATAACCACACATCATAGGCTCAGTCCTTTAAAATGGTTGCAAATAAACTCGAAAGTGCGACAGGCGCTAGCACAGCTGTTCATTTTTATATTGATTGCGTAAAAACTCTATTTTATGGTCAAAATATTTTTCACTAAGCCACCCCTTTGCGACAGCGATATCAATGTGCAAACCAATAAGCCAAATATGACGAATAGAGACAAGTGTGTCTATAATTTTAAGATCACTGTTACTGAGGGAACGATGTGTTTGATAATGTTGTAAAAAAGGCTTCCATGCAATATCTACCTGTTTCCTTAATTGCAACGACCATTTAAATACTGCTAAGTCATAAACACGCAACCCTATTGCGCAACAATCAAAGTCAAATGAAGCTAACAGATTTCCATCAAAATGCGCGTTTCCACCATGCAGATCGCCATGACATAAGCCAATATCCGTTGAGCTATTTAATGTTTTACTTAGCTTTTCTGAAAGTACCTGCGCATAGCTTTCAATGAACAGCCAATCTTTTTTACGGTCTGCTAAATAAGGTTTAATACGTTGTAATGGTTGCTCGATTAAATGCTCAACATCTAATTGAAAACGTTTATGGGAGCTATTAAATTGTGCTGACTTTAAATGTAAGTGAGCCATATGCTCAGCATATTTTCTGGCATTTTCTGCTTGAGAAAAGTCTAATTCATCGCCAGGGATATAATTTATTAAAATAGCGTGTCGCAAACCCTCTGGTGCGTCGAAACTGACAATGTAATCGTTTTGGTAGGTGAGGATAGGCGCCGCAACATTTACCCCGTTGTTTTGTAGATGTAACAATGCATCAATTTCAAACTGTATCTCTTCACGTGATCGCCAGTTATGTCGGTAGACCCTGAGAATAAATGTATGTTCTTCCGTACTAACTTTGTAAGAGTCATTTAAGCCTTGGCACCAGAATAAGCAATGTAATACAGCGTCTATTTGAAATTTGGGAATAATACTCTGTAATAAAGCAGCTGGGCAACTCGCTGAATAGCTTACTGGAAGTGTTAGCATTATTTACTCCGTTGTAGAAGCCGAACTGGCGTTTACGTCAAATTTTTTCCGGGAACAGTTGCTTTTCCTGCGCAAAATTTAGATCACATACTTAATTCGATGAGTATGATCCTACTATGTAAACATATATTTTAATTAAAAAAACCAAGGCACGTTGGCCTTGGTTTTTGGATCGAATATAAAAGCGGGTTTATTTTTCATTCACCACAAAAGAGGGAGAAAATACAGAAACACGACGGTTTTTTGCCTGTCCTTCTTTCGTCTCGTTAGTTGCAATAGGTACTGCCTCACCTTCACCTGAATAAGTGATACGATCTGCAGAGATTGCGTACTCTTTTATTAGAAAATCACGAACTGTCTTAGCGCGTTTCTCTGAAAGTTTTTGATTCAACTTTGCAGCGCCACGTGAATCGGTATGACCAACGGCAAAAATAGTCGCAGAAGGGTAATTTTTTAAATGCTCGATGATCGGTTTCAATTGCTCGATTGACTGTGCCGATAAGTTTTCGCTACCTGTGTCGAAGTAAACTTGTACTGTTTTATAGTCAACTTTAACTGGTTTTTCTTTTACAACTTCGGTGGCTACTACAGCTACAATTGTTTCTTCAACAACAGCTTCTTCAATAACGGTTTCTTCAACAATTGTCTCTTCTACGGTTTCAACAGGTGGCGTTGTTGATGGTGCATCTTGCACGATCACTTTTTCTTGTCCGCCCCAGTGATAAATTAAACCAAGCGCAAACAGGTGGGTATTCCAACTTGCCTCATTATTGTTGTCTTGCAACGCCAGATCATGATAATACTGATATTCTAAACGAGCTGAAAAATTATCAGTGAAGAAGTATTGCATGCCTAGACCTGCCGTAGCACTGAGCCCATCGTCTTTGAAACCAGAAAGTAAGTTTTCACCTTTATTTTTATAAACAAAGCCACCGGCCTTAGCAAATAGATCAAAAGATTCAGTAGCTTGCCAAGTAAACTTACCAACTAAGTCAATGCCATTACTTGAAATACTGGCATTCTCTGCAATTTCTGTTTCTCCAAGATAGGTATACCCTGCTTCTACTCCAAACCAATCATTAATGTTGTATCCTAAGAATAGGCCTGCTCCGAAGTTATCATCATCTTTCAACTCATTTGATGATTGATTAATTTCAAAGTTAGTATAATTAGTGATGCCAGCGCGAGCACCAACATAGAATGGGTTATCTTGATTGTTTGCCATTGCATTGCTTGCTGTTAACAAGGTGCCTAAAACAATAATTTTTTTATTCATATATCCATCCTGAAAAAAGTTACCAAAAAGCTAAAGTGTGAGCTGTGCACGATAAATATTTATCACAAACAAAGCAATACATAATATGCCAATTTTGTTCTTTTTATATAATAACCGCCTATTTTTTGAGTTGAGGGACTCGATAAAGTAATTACTGTTACGTTTGCGTATACTCAATAGACGTTTTAAAGCCATGAGCCATTAAATGAATTATCTTGCCCACCTTCATATTGCTGAACATACCCACACTAGTTTATTAGGAAATTTTTTAGGTGATTTTGTTAAAGGTAATCCTGATGAAAAGTTTAATCACAAAATTGTGCAAGGGATTCGCTTACATCGTTTTGTGGATAGTTATACTGATCAACACCCCTTGGTAAAAACTTCCAAGCTTCTTTTTGAAAAAGAAATACGCCGTTTTTCCCCTATTGCATTAGATATGTTTTGGGACCACTGCTTAGCCAAACACTGGCATCGTTTTCATGATTGCTCTTTAGAGGTTTTTTCACAGCAAGCACAGCGCATCGTGACCGATGAGTGTAAAAATTCACTACATGCGTTACCTGCACGCTTTGAAAAAACTTCACAGCTAGTTTGGCAGGGGAGGTGGTTTGAGCATTATGTAGATATAAAAAACATTGAATTTGCTTTGCAGCGAATAGCTACAAGAAGCCCTAGAATGGCACCTTTAGCTTCCATATTTACAACCTTGGAAGTAAATTACCAAACCCTTACAGGGACATTTTTTGAGCTATACCCAGATGTCTTGGAGGCTACGTTAAAAGCAAAGGAAAAGGAGACTGATTAGTCTCCTTTTAAAGTGGGTGAGATTTTGATTAATCTTTAAACAGATGTTTAATGTTTTCAAAATCTGTTTTGCCATTGACGATTTCATCAATGTCGAGGCCAGAGACTTCGTGCGGAAATACTAGCCACTCTTCTGATTCGTGGATAAAGTAATCAGGTACCATTTCAACGGCTTTATTTTTAGGTTTGTAATAAGGCGTTGCAATACGTACATCGCGTGGCATGTTAAGGCGCATTAGTTCTGACAATTTCTCTTTTAATGCAACGACACTTCGACCTGAATCAAATACATCATCAACAATTAATAGGCCATCATCGGCATTCGCATTTTCAATAATGTAATGTAACCCGTGTACTTTGATTGTTTTACTTTGCTTACCAATTCCGTAGTAAGAAGAAGTACGCACTGCAATATGGTCGGTTTCTACTTTTTTGTAGTCAAAGTATTCCTGTACAGCGATACCAATGGGAGCACCCCCACGCCAAATACCAACAATAAATTGTGGACGAAAGCCACTTTCGTAAACCTGTGCGGCTAGGCGGAATGAATCTTCCAGTAGTGTTTTCGCGGTAATAAATACTTTGTCTGACATAGGACCTCTCCTGTTAATTGTGCGCAAAGTTTAGACTAACGTCACAAAAATTCAATGACTAATATCAATTCGCATTAATTTGTCACTTTATTGTGTTTTGGATTTTATATTGGTGTTTTTGAGAGGGGATAATTTTAATTTAAGATGTTGATTTATATGGTTTGTTTTTTCTTCCCCCTTCTTGTTTACTTTCTGTTTTGATGTTCGGTAGATAACTAAATCACGTATATAATAAGCAAATCGGTTTCAATATAAGAAGTAAGCTAAAATAAGTACGCAACTCTCTGCTTATTTAAAGGAAATAAATGTCTGATTCTTTACCCTATGAGCGCTTTGAACAAGTGCAATTGAAGATACATGATCTGCTTAAAGAGTCGGTCACTAATACCTTATTAGAAAATAGGATACCGCTCTCTGTTGCCGATAAGCTGGCTCGCCAAGTGGCGACGAATTTCGATTTAGCGCAGCTTTATTTGCTCATTGAACAAAATATTCAAGATACTCGCTTCCCTAAACAACGTATTTTAGACCGCACGATCGTGCATATGTTTGAAGAATTATATCGCACGGTTAATTCGCCTAGCGCGGGCCAAATCGACAATGAATTTTTTAGTATTGTGCCACGTGGTGAGTGTTTAGATCTATTCCTCCAACTGGTAAAAGAGTATTGCATGGGGGATGCCGAGATAGAGAAGCACACTCATCAGATAGAGCCGATAATAGAGCGCTACAAAGATGCTGAAATTATCAATTGGGAAGCGATTTATGCGAGTGATGATTTTAAAGTGTATCTGGATGGTTTGTTAACATTAATATTAAGCCGTCTTCGTAAAGATCAAAAACCTATTCCTGCACTTGAAAATAAGATGCCACTCAAATACCAGCCCTATCGCATTAATTCATTTTTAAACCAAGTCTGCTTAATGTGGGAAAAACAGCAGTAGATGATCAACGTTTAAAGCGTAATAGGTTTTCAACGCAAAGGCCTGCTTCTAACGCACTCTTATTATTACCTGTAACGAGTGCGTTGTTGATTGCACCTTCTTTCAATAAAATTAGTGTGTTAACTAAATATTTATTTTTATCTGGGTGCTGTTCAAAGCTGTCAACATGCGCCTGAATAAGTGCCTTGATTGCGTTTTTGTGTGATTGACTGGTGTCGTACACTAAGGTGTTTGTTTGTGCATATTCGGCGCAGCAATTGTTGAAATAATCGCCTCTAAAGTCGCCGAGTGTCGTGTCGCGATTATTGATAAAATCATCAATTAGCTCAAACAGCGCCAATAGGGCATCTTTGCCAATTTCAGCACTGGCTAATTTGAATTTTAAGTGGTTGATTTCGAGTTGATCTCGATAGATAAGTGTTGCGACAATCAGTTCGTCTTTACTGACAAAATGGTTATAGAGGGTTTTTTTGGCGATAGAGGCACTTTTAATGATTTCATTGACCCCAACTGCATGAATACCTTTGCGGTAAAAAAGTGAAAAGGCGGTTTCGATAATGTGACGTTTTTTATTATTCATATAAACTGCTCCTCTAATCTGCTCAACAATCATAGACCAGGTTGTCTACTTTGTATCTAATTTAAGGGGTATTAATATGAAAATCGCAATTATAGGTTTAGGAGATATTGCCCAAAAGGCATACCTGCCCATTTTAACCCAGCTTGAAAATATAGAATTGGTTTTTTGTACGCGTGATCCAGAGACACTAACTCGGTTGGCAAAGCAGTACCGTATTAAAGAAACTTATCAAGATTATCGAGCGCTGACTAAAGCAAATATCGATGCAGTGATGATACATAGTAGCACGACATCACACCCCTTAATCGCCACCTATTTTTTGCAGCAAGGTATCGCCACTTTTGTTGATAAGCCTTTGGCAGATAATGCCTTTGATTGCGAAAAACTGTATGAACTAGCTGAGAAACAGCGCGTTCCCATATATATGGGGTTTAACCGTCGCTTTATTCCACTATTTCAGCAATGCTATGGCGCTAAAAATTTACGCTCACTGCGTTGGGAGAAGAATCGCTATAACTTAGCCGGTGAGTTGCGCACCTTTATTTTTGATGACTTCATTCATCCATTAGATAGTGTCAATTTATATGCTAAAACGACTGTTGATGAGGTTAATATTGTGACTCAATTTGAAGGTGAGTTGCTCGCGCGTTTAGATATTCAGTGGCAACAAAACGGCGCACTGTTACAGGCTTCAATGAATCGTGCACACGGTGTAACCAATGAAAGAGTCACTTTTAATTATTCGAATAGTAGTTACCAGTTTGACTCTTTTGTCTCAGGTATTAACTGGAATGCTAATCAACAAACATTATTACAGCTGGCTGATTGGACGCCGATGCTTGCGAGTAAAGGTTTTGTGGCGATGATTGATGATTGGCTAAATGTCGTTGCACAGGGGAAATTAGACAGGCAGATTATGAATCGAAATTTAGCTAGCCATCTGTTTGCCGAAGCGCTTTGTCAAAAAATAGGTAAATTATGAAACATATATGCTTTTCGATAACAGCACACGGGTTTGGGCATGGTGCGATATCTTGCTCTGTGATTAATTGCTTAATGGCGCAATATCCCCATATAAAAATATCAGTAATGACGCTTTTACCCAAAGCTTATCTTGATTCTCGTTTGGCTGGCGAATTTGATTATTATCCAATGGGATCTGATTTTGGTATGTTAATGGCCACACCGATTGAGATAGATATTGAAAATAGCCGCCAAAAATATCAAACTTTGTATGAAAATTGGCAATCTTACGTCGAGACTGAAAAAGACCAATTAGCTACGATGAAAGCAGATATGCTAATTAGTAATATCTCACCAATTAGTTTAGATGCAGCGCATCAATTGGGCATCCAAACTGCCTCTGTAGCGCCGTTTAATTGGGCGCAAATTTATCAAGCTTATTGTTTAAATGAAGAGCGAGCTACTCAAGCAGTCTATCGCAAAATGATGTCGGTCTATGAAAAAGTTGATCAAGTCTTTAAACCTTTGCCTTTTGTTCCTTTAGGTGATGGAAAAGAGATTGAAATTGCGAGTATTAATGACCAGCCTGTGGCACAAATGGATGTGCTACTTTCCAAATTACCAAAGAGTGTTAAAAAGATAGGCTTGCTTGCATTAGGGGGCTTACCTTTTCCACTGGACCTAGCGCAATGGCCTGAAATTGAGAGCTTGCATTGGTTAGTTGATCAAACGCCACCTTCAGCGCGTGCAGATATGACGCAAATTGGTCAATTAAACCTTCCTTTTCTAAGCCTTATTGCTTGTAGTGATTTGATTATTACTAAACCGGGTTATGGCACTTATTGTGAAATAGCTGCATTAGCTAAATATAAAAAAGTACGCGTGCTTAGCCTACAACGACCAGATTGGCCTGAGACACCTTATTTGAAGCGTTTTTTATCGCGCAGAGTACCTTTTGTTGAAGTTAGCCAATCGCAGTTAAAGGGAGAATCTTTAAGGCAGGTGATCATTGAAATTAATCAGGTCGAATACCCTGATGAGATGAGCTGTCAGAGTGGCGCACAGCAATTAGTAAAGGCATTATCGATACTTTAATAATGAGCCTGCCTCCACAATAATTTAAAAACTGAGAAAATATTATTAGGCAATGTAAATTTTTAAGCTATATTTATTTTGTCACATACATCTAATCTTTTATTACTTGCATTCAGATGTTTATATATTGTAGCTAGAAAAAGGCAAGTTAAGGGAAACCTTAATACGCAAAGCCACCGGCCTGTCGACAACTGTCTATGGTAGCGGAGTTACCGAGGCGATACATATTGTTATATCCCTCCATATTTCAAAGATAATGCAATGTCAATAAACGCTGAATGATCATTTTTGTGGAGGCAAAATGAATCAGCTATTTACCTATTCTAAAACCTATTACTTTACGTTGTTTATATATCTATTTTTTAGCCCTGTGGTTGCTGCAGAAAGCTTGCTAGTTAGCTGGGTAGACAACTCTAATGAAGATGTGTTTTTTGTTGAAAAGCGCCAGCCGGGTGATGCGAGTTTTCAGCGTGTCGCGATCCTTTCTGAAAACACTAATAGTTATACTGATATAGATGTAATTATCGATAAAACATATTGTTATCGAATTATTGCATTTAATCAGGCTGGGCAAAGTATTTCAGATGAAGTCTGCCAAGAAGTACAGGGCGTCGTTTCCTCACCTATACCACCTACTTCGCCTACATCACCAACTTTACCCATACATCCAGATCTTGTAGATCCTTCTGGAAATATGGTGGTATCACACCAATTTATACCGAGACCTATCAATATTGAAATAGCTGAAAAGAAACTATATTCCTTTAAAAGTGATGAGTTATATAATGATCGGTATAGTGAAGATGATATTTTTAATGTTGATTTTTATGTAAATGAGGGGAATCTTTATCGAATTGATCGTGAGGATTTTAGCTTTCAGCAAGACGGGGTAGAGTTAGATAATGGATATGCAAGCATGGTCTTCGACACAAGCAATAGTTTATCTTTTGTTTTGCAAGCAAGTGGAGATTTACAGGTTGCAACATTATATATGCGAGCAGGTGTTTGGAGTCATGAGGAGTCAAGTATTCTGGTTACAGTGGGTGATACAATTGAAAAAATAACTTTACCAAGCGGTTATGGGTGGCATTACATCATGGTGGATATTGAATTTGATGGTACAGCTCCTGTTACCATTACCACTGATAGTGATAGAGCTGTATATAGCTCTGTTATGTTTGCAGGCTTGGTAATCAATAACAAGCCTAGTGCTCCTCAATATGCAGCTATGGTAGATATCGATACTAATGTTGATTATAAAATTGATGTTAGCAATGTGAAATTCATGGTTTCTAATGGTGAAATAGGTAATGAAGGTGCTTCTGATGTGAGTATTACTTCGCTAGGTTATTATGGAAAAACAATGGTTTATGATAGCCCTTATGAATTTGTTAGTGCTAACGGAGGTGATTACTCAGGCTATAGATATATGGGCTGGAAAGAATCGAATGGCGTAGATATAAAATTGCAGAGTGCAGAGTCTCAGGTTAATACTACATCACTGTACTTTAAAGTTGGCGTCTGGAGTCATGAGGCAACATTTATTGAGCTGACTATCAATGGAGTAAACGAGTTAATTGAAGTCCCTAGTGGGTACCGTTGGTATTATATGAAAATAGAGGTTGAGTTTGAAGGGGAACTTGAACTTGATTTGCATCCTTACGGGGAAAGAGGGGGGTACAGTGCGCTAGGATTCGTTGGCCTTACATTTGAGTAACAAACAGTAAGTAAAAAGCCGAAGAGTTTATCTTCGGCTTTTGCGTTTTTAGCTCAATTTTATTAAGCTTGTTTTTTACGACGAGCAGCACCAAAGCCAACTAATGCAAGACCTAGTAATGCAATTGTTGCTGGAGCAGGTACTGCAGAAGCTGCAAAGATAAATTCGCCTGGCGCACCAAATTGATTTGCAGAGAACTTCATCATACCTGATGTATCAGCAAATAGGCCTGAAACTGACTTTAAAACACCATTTGCAATGAAGTCATTTAATAGACCATCTTTATCTGCATCATTGTGCGTGATGTTAGTTAATGTAAAGGTGAAATCACCTGCAGCCCAAAATTCAGCACCACCATTTACAGTTGGCACTGAATTGTTGATAACGATATCGTTAAATGTAGCTGCTGAGCCAATTGCAACCGATTGAAAGTCAATCGTTGTAGCTGCAACAGTTACTGGGTTAAAAGACACGCTTTCAAGTGCAGTTTCTGCTGCGTTGTAGTCAGCTTGTGCAAAACCAAAAAATGCAATTTCACCTTGAATTGTGTCCAAAGTGGTTGCGAAAGTTGATGATGACGCTACTAAAAGTGTTGCGCATGCAACAAGCTTTAAAAATACGTTTTTCATGTTAATCCTTATTAAGTGTTCGTCCCTTATTGGGCTTGTTATTAAATAGTGAAGCTCAAATTAATATGAACTTATTTGTACATAAGCATTTTTCATGCCAAAAATAAAGCTTATGTTTATCAATGGGTTATTTACTTAGTTGTACCCGGTGTGTAAATAAAACTGACATGGGTAAGTTTGAAATAGATAAACAGACTTAAATCAAAGTTAATGAATCTGGGGTGATAGATTGATTGAATAAGTAACAAGCTACGCTTACAATTGGTTTCTTTGATATTTTTTATAGATGGAGTTTGAATGCAATTTTCTTCTGCAGTTAAGGTAGTGACACCCGCTGTTTTTTTATCAGTTCTTTTATCTGCCTGTGGCTCCTCTAGCTCAGAAGACTTAAGTGTTATTAATAATATTCTTGAACAAGATAATGTGCTCGTTGCAGAAGAAATTGTAAAAGAGATCGCTAATAATACGGAGTCAATTATTGTTACCCCACCTTTGGAAAGCAACGGTGAAGTAGATTTTTCAAATGTCCAAATTGAATGGCTTGATAATTCAGATAATGAAGATGCTTTTATTGTTGTTCGGAAAAATATTCGACATACTCATTTTGACCAAGTCGAAGTATTACCCAAAGATACGATAAGTTATACAGATACAGGTGTTATTGTTGGTGAATCGTATTGTTATAAGGTGGTTGCGGTTAATGCAGGTGGGCAAGCTAACTCTGAAGAGTCTTGTTTAGAAGTGACTTATTAAGTACTAAGTCCTAATGTATTATCAACATTATCAACATTATCAACATTATCAACATTATCAACATTATCATTTCTGAATAAACTAAGCGCCGGTAAGGGCGGTTAGTTTATTCATGCTTAACGTTTTCTTACAAATCCTTCACTTCAAGCCAATGATCTTTTATTTCGGTATTATCTGGGGCTAATGTATAAGCACGTCGTAGCTCTTTTTGGGCTTCTTTTAATTTGCCTTGCTTATATAATATCCAGCCATAGGTATCTGCAATCGGGCCGTTATTAGGAGCTTGTTGTGACGCTCTTCGTGCTAGCTCTTCAGCACGACTTGCATCTACATTAAGATATAACCATGCTGCGTTATTGAGGCTAGTCAGCTCATTAGGTTGTTGTTCTAATACTTTTTCATACAATATTAACGCTTGTTTGTGGTCACCTGCAGCTTGAGCTACTAATGCTTGATTAATGCTAGCAGCTAGGCTTCCGGGGCTTTGCGCTTGCCATTGCGTTAAAAATTGAGATGCACGTTGTTCACTCTCTCGTTTGAGGGTCGCATAGAGTTTTTGTGCGACTTGATCATTGCGGCCTGATTTCCATTTATTCTCAAGTAGTTGTATTGCTTTTGCATTATCTTTTTGCATAATCGCAATGTCTGCAAGATAAATGGTGGTAATCGGGTTGTTAGGCAGAATCGCTTCTACCTGTTGAATCACTTTTTGGGCTTCGTTGAGCTGTCCTGCATCAATCTCAATTCTTGCTAATAATACTAAAAATGTTGCTTGCTCGGGTGCGCTTTTAAGTTCATTTAAAGCCAAGGTTCTCGCTTGGATATAGTCCTTTGCTTGTAGTGCGGAGTATGCTCGCTGATAATTAATTTTCTGTCTAAGCTGATTAAAATAGGTGATGAGCTTGCCATCTACGCCTTGTTTTGCATCCTCTAGATGGACAATTGCCTGTGTTATATTTTGTGCTTGGAATTGTGCATCAGCAAGTACCAGTGCTAAGGTTGAAGCGTGGTGGTTACTCGGTAACATCTGTTGAACCTGTTCAATATCTTGATTGAGTTGTATCTGGTTAAATACAACTCCTTGGTAGGCCCTTAATTCTTCTGGGTGAAAAAGAATTGCTTGGCGATAAACTTGCTGTGCCTCGGACCAGCTTTCTGTTTGTTGTTTACTCTGAGCAAGGCCATATAGGGCGACTAAATTATCCTCTTCCTGGGCTAACACGCTGTTAAATAACTGCGCTGCCTGTGGATACTGTTGGCGGTATAGTGTGTATTTTGCAACGAGAAGTTGAGTATCGATAGGGCTAACATCCATACTCTTAAGTTGTTGGATATATGAATCTGCTTCTGACTCTCTTTTTAATAAGATTAATTTCTGCAGATAAGCCGTTTGTAGGTGAATGTTTTCAGGGTTTTTCGTTAATGCTTTTTTTAATGTAGCGAGTGCTTTTTCATGTTGCGCAGGTTTTTTTTGGCTATCATAGTTTGCTGAAAGAAGTGCGTATTTGTCGCTATTAGGAAATAGCTTCCCGATTCTCTTTAAGGCCATTTCTGCTTTTTCGAACTGCTGCTGATTAATTGCTGCAAGATGATAAAGGGTTAAGGTTTCATAACTATCTTCTACGCTAATTGTATTGTCGAGCATGAGCAATACATCGGATGCATTATCTAATTTTAGCTGTGTCATAGCATAAAGTTGAGTTAACTTGTCAGAGTCCTTCTCTGGATCAACAATACCGTTAAGATACTGTTGAGCACCTTTTAGATCACCTTCTGCATAAAGTATTACACCATATAAGGTGAGTGCTTTTTTGTTACCAGGTGCAACTTTTAAGATGCTATCTAACGTTTGTTTTGCGAGTGTAAACTCTTTATTCTGATATTGTTTGGTTGCTTCAATAATATTTTGGTTAATGGAAGCCGCTTCTGGAAATTCATCCGCTAAAATACGTGAATAAAGTAATGCTTCTGAGCTTCTACCCTGCATCGTTAACACTTCTGTCAGCGCTTGTAAGATATTAATTCTTTCTGGTGTGAAAATATCAGAAGAAGGAATCACTGCTAACGCTTCAGAAAGTGTTTTTTCAGCTTGCGGTAAGTCATTATTATTAATCTGTAAATAACTCTTAAGGATCAGCGCTTCACTATTTTTACTGTTGTTCTCTATCGCATTATTTAACAGGGCGATGGCTCCCTGTGGGTCATTGGAAAGTGCACTAACGCGAGCTAATCCAACTAATGCATCACTTTGATAAGCATCGGTACTTTGTAACTGATTGAAAAGTTTAGCGGCTTTATCTATCTGCTTATCACGTAATAAGAATTTTGCTTGCTCAAGTTTTAGACGGTTAGGTTGTTGTTGCAAAATATCTGCATAAGTCTCTATGACGCTATTGGCAGAAAATAGCTTATTGTCTTTATTGTATGACTCTAATAGTAAAAAGTAGTAGTCAGCATTTTTTTCATTTTGATAGTTTTTTAACACGTAGCTTGATGCTTCGGGCTGTCCCAGTTGCAGGTATATTTGAGCGAGGATAAGATAGCCATCAATCTGATCTGGGTAAGTCGTAATCGCATTTTTAGCGGCTACCATCGCGGCTTTAAACTGATGTTGCTCTAAGTAAGTTGTTCCCTGCTGAGTATATTGACTCAATGAAGCTGTCGGAGCCTCAGTGGGTTCGCTACACGCGGAAAGCAATAAGGTTGTTGCCATTAATATTGCTGTGACTGTTTTTTTCTTAGTAAATTGTAGCGTCATAATATTTCCATATAGGTTGCCAATATAATTACAGGGGCATAGCGATGCTTAGCTCATATTGTATTTTTTCATTAAATCGTACAGTGTTGGTCTTGTAATACCGAGTGATTTCGCTGCTGCTGATATATTATGGTCACAGGCGATTAATGCTTGCTTCAGAGCATTAACTTCAGCATTTTTACGGATCTCTTTTAAATTAAGCGCGCTATTTTCTTTGTTACTAAGTCCTAGATCCTGGGCGCTGATATATTTTAAATCACACATAATCGTGGCACGTTTAATCTTATTTTCCATTTCACGTACATTGCCAGGCCAACTATGATTTTCGATTGCATTTACTGCATCTTCTGAAAAACCAATAATGTTTAACTTTTGTTTTTTGACAAACTTGTTAAGTAGATATTTGGCTAATAATATTTTGTCTGAACCTCTATCTTTTAAAGCAGGAATATCTATTTGTATCTCTGCGATACGATAGAAAAGATCCTCCCTAAACTCTCCATTTTGGATCATTTCATCAAGGTTCTTATGAGTTGCACATACAATTCGAGTATCAATAGGGATATTGGTACGCCCACCAACACGCTCAATAACACGCTCTTGTAAAAAGCGTAATAATTTTGCCTGTAGATGAAGTGGCATATCACCGATTTCATCAAGAAAGAGCGTGCCTTTGTGCGCCTGTTCAATTTTACCGATGGTCGTTTTGACTGCACCGGTAAATGCACCTTTTTCATAACCAAACAATTCACTTTCGATCAGGTTTTCTGGAATGGCTGCACAATTGATTGCAACAATTGAGTGCTCTTTTCGTTGGCTTAGTTGATGTAATGAGTTCGCTAATACCTCTTTACCGGTACCGCTATCGCCTAGTAATAGGCATGAGGTATCAGTAGGAGCAATTTTTTCGATCATTTTACAGATTTTTAGCATCTTCTCATCGCTGGCGATAAGGCCATGCAACATTGATTCTTGCTGTTGGCTACTATTGCGATTTTTTTCTTCTAAGTGATGTATGTGGAAGGCTCGCTGTACGATTAGGTCTAATGTATCAGGGTCCACCGGTTTTGCATAAAAATCATAGGAGCCTAATTTAATTGCCTCCATCGCATGTTGATTACCCTCATTTCCTGTCATTACGATAATTTTCATATGTGGATTGAGGTGCAGCGCTTGTTGTAAAAGTTCAAAGCCCTCTTTTACGCCATCCTCATCTGGCGGTAACCCTAAATCTTGTATCATTACTTTAGGCTCATGTAGACGAATTGCTGCAATCGCATCTTTTTGATTGGCAGCTACGACGACCTGATAATCAGAGAAGTGCCACTTCAATTGTGTTTGCAAGCCTTTGTCATCTTCGACAATTAGCAGTGTCTCTGCTTTGTTACTCATTCATTGTTCCTTTACGTTTAATAGCTAAAGCGAATGTTCGCGATTAATCTAACTTCGTCATAACCACTAATATTTTCGTTACTTATCTGTTCTTCATATTGTACGGTGAGTGCCCCAAAAAGTTTTGGGTGAAATTGATATTGGCTGGAGAGACTACTTCTCCACTGTTTTTTATCATTTACTTTATCAATTGTAGTTTGGCTGTAGTGCGCGTTAAATAAACTGGTTAATAATCGAGTATGCTTCCAACTTACCTGTGTAGAGATACCACTTCGAGGCTTAACTTTACGAGTGAGTAGGGGCGTTTCTTGTTGATAATAGATACTATTTGAGTTAGTTAATCGAGTACTAAACGCGAAAAATTGATGGTCTAAAGAGACTCTATCAATCCATAATAATTGTGTTCCATCAAAATCAATATCGCCATTATCAGGCCTATCTTCCCCTAAGCCAAGCGACGAATCAGTTAATTCTCGTTGTGCGCTGAAAGACAATCTGTTTTTTTGAAAGCGGTAATTATAAGTTAATTGGAATATACCTCCTTCCTCATAGCGATTTAATAGCGCTAATCGACTATATCCACCTTCAATTAAATAATCACCTTCTCGTAAGCGGCCAGAGAATGAACTGTTTAGATTAATTTGTTCGTAGGTTAAGTCGTAATATAAAAAATCAACTTCGCTATATTCACTACTAAATTGAAAAGTCATTTTACGATTTAAATGATGATACCAAGCAATGCTTAATGCATTGCGGTTAGTTTCTTGTTGCTTGTCATCACTAAATCGAACCGTGGTATAAGTATAGCGTGTATCAAAACCTGCACGATCTGAGTAGGGAAGGTGCCACAGGGGGCTAGCAGTGAATACATCTCGATCTCCTGTATTGCTAGGCAAGTCGACACCTGCTTGGTCAATTAAGTAACTACGTCTAAAGTGACTTAAATCTAAGCGTAAGTTTTCACTGAATAGTTGCTGATTAATGGATAGGCTACCTGATATATCGCTGTCGTCTTCAATGCTCTCTTCGCTATAGTGAGAATAAGAGACCGTGTAATCTAATATTGTTGTATTAGTCGCGGTATTATTAATATAACTCGCCCCTAGGTTTGCACGTTGCTCATAGCCTGATTTGATATCAGTGCTTGATTTTAAAATATTATCGCTATGGGCATGCTCTAAACCCATAGAAATATGTCCCTCACCACTGGATGAAGGAAGTGGGTCAGCATGAGCAGTCTTAACTAGATGCAACATGCTGAGAAGAGTTAGGCAGATAACATAGCGAATAATCATGGCGTTTCTCTACTATTGATTATTAAAGACAATGCCAGCGAGCTTATCTTTACCAATGGTATCAATGCCGGCTTGTGTCTGTGCATTATTGGATTTTCCATAACCCACAACTAAAATGGCAAAATCACAAATAGACGCCAATATTTGGCTTTCTGCATACAAGCCTATTGGTGGCGTGTCCAAAATAATAAACCGATCAGGATAACGCTCTTTCACTGAATGCATGAATGAATCCATATGTTCAGAGGAGAAATGCTCGGCTGCGTTAATGACGTTATTACCGACTGGAATAATTCGCACACGAGGAATACCAGAAGGATAAATGATATCGGTGATAGCATCGGTATCATTTTCAAGAAAGTTAGTAAGCCCTAATGTGGGGGGCGTTTTTAGATAAGATTCAATCGTCGGGTCGTATATATTACAATCGACAACTAATGCTGTTTTATTTTGATCTAAAGCGATACTTGCAGCTAGGTTCATCGCGACATGGCTTGTACCTGCTCCGGAACGAATACTAGTTACCATGCAGATAAAGTTTTTGTGGTCTGTTTTTTTTAATAAATTAGTGCGTAACTCACGATATGCATTAAGTGTATTTGAATCATCAATGCCAGGATAAATAATTTTTCGCTCATCTAATTCTCGTGGAGAGAATAGAGACGTTTCAGACATTTTTTTAATCGCATTCTGTATTGGTTTTTCTGGTGTTGCTGTCTTTGGTTCATATTCAGGCGTAGACATATTACAACCCTCCTAATTCGATAATTTGTGTTAATGAAAGTCCGTATTTATGTCTGATGGCAAAGCCTGCATAGGCGAGCATGGCAACAACAATTAAAGCTAAAAGGAGAATGTTGCTAATTCGGCGCTTTCTTTTTTCTTGGCTGGTAATTGCACGTGGTAAACTGGCTAAGATAGAGATGCTCTCCATGTTAGTAAGTTGATCGGCAAAACGAATGCGTCCATCTAATAGAATTTTACCCGCAAAGATAGCTAAGATAAATCCAATTGCTAAGATTGGGCCTGCCAATAAAAAGTGGATAAAACGAAAGCCTGTTGGTGCATTAGGATAAGTGGCCGCTTCTTGTATTTTAAAGTTAACCCCTTGGCCTTGAATATCTAATACCATGGATATTCTTGCTTGCTCTTTTTTCGCGAGCATATCTTCATACTGCGCTTGAAATACGCTGTAGTCTCGAGTGAGTTCCGATAGCTCTGCTTTATTGTTAGCAATACGCTTACGACGTTCATAGGCTTCATCTAATAGTGAATTAAATGCTTTTAATCTATTATTCAAAGTCCGTTGTTCAACGCGAGCCGCAGATAACTTACTTCGTAACTCTTTATAGAGAGGGTTAAAGTCAGAATCAATCGATTTAGCTGGCTTCTCTTTCTTATTTACCTCACGGATATTTTCTTGGAGATCTGCAATTTGATAGGTCAGCTCAATAATTGCTGGGTAGTCATCTTGATAGCTTAATTGTAAGGTTGCTTTTTTCTGTTGTAGCTCTTTTAATTGCGTATGGTAAATAGAAGCTTCAAAATCACTACTAGCAAAACGGCTCTCTTTAGATAACTGAGATTTTAAAGACCAAATACGTGTATCACCCTCTTCGATCAATATGTTCATCTCTTCAATTGAGCTACGCAATGAAGCAATACGAGCACTTACTTGCTCCTCTGTACCATCAAAATTATTCGATTGAAATTCTTTTAATTTCGATTCTGCGGCGAGTAACAAGGTTTTATACGATGCCGTTTGTTGCTCAATAAAGTTATAAGCGTTCCTACTTTCTTTACGTTTTGAGTTGGCGCTATCTTCTATAAATAGACTCACCACTTTATTGATAGTGGTAAAAGTTCTATCTGCATTGGTATCTTTATAACTGATCTGAATGTAGTTTTTCGACTTACCGTCAATAGTGAGGTTGTTACGTAATTGCCCCATTTTTAAATCTTTAGCCTGTGCATTTGGGAATGCATCTTTACCATAAATATCGTCAATCACCTGATTTAATATACGAGGTGAATAGATAATGTCACGTACCTGCGTTGTTCTGTTTTGCTTAATGCCTGTAACTGAGGTTTTACTGCCTAACAATGGTTTAATGATGTTTTGATTATCGGCAAAAATAGTGATAGAGGTAGTGAAAGTCGAAGGTCTAAACATACCCGCAATCATGACAACAAAGCTTATGCTGATAATGGTCAGCGCAACTTTAAACTTGCGCTTACAAAGTTCATACCAAACAACACCGATATACTTAAAAATTTCATTTAATTCCATGACTAAAATACACTCTCTGGGATGATCAAAATATCTGACGGGCGAAGTTCATAGTTCGTCTCTAATGAACCATTATCTAGAATTTCGTGAATATACACAGGGTAAGACTCTATGCCACTTGGTGTTTTACGGTATAGGATGGCATCATCTGCATTAGCAAACTCAGTCAAACCACCCGCTTCTAAGACTAGATCTAGAACAGTAATATCTTTATAAAAGGGGATAGATAAAGGATTATTAACGGCACCTGTAATTCGAATACGGTTAGTATA
Source organism: Psychromonas sp. psych-6C06 (assembly GCF_002835465.1). Lineage (NCBI taxonomy): Bacteria > Pseudomonadati > Pseudomonadota > Gammaproteobacteria > Alteromonadales > Psychromonadaceae > Psychromonas > Psychromonas sp. psych-6C06. The sequence goes on from NZ_PIZM01000006.1 coordinate 40,272, forward strand.
AATAGCGCTATTTGCTGCCGTCACAATCACAGTGACATTAGGAGAGCGGATATATTTATTGAGCTTTTTCGCTATATTTTTAGAAAGGGCTTCGGGAGCTAGATCTTTCGCTTGTATATCGCCGATCAATGGCATTGATATTTGACCGTCAGGTCGTACTGAGACCGCGAGAGAAAGCTCTGGATTTTGCCATACGCTAATATAAAGCTGATCAGCATTACCAATTTGATATTCTGCTACGCTAATATCTTCTTCAAATGGCGTAACATGTTCTGGTTTATTGGCACAGGCCGATAATAATGTTACTGCTAACATTATGATTAATTTATTTTTCATATGTACTCTCTCCCTGACGGTATGATTAATTTAAAATTGTGTTGGCATTTTTAGGAATATAAATTGAAAATTTACTGCCTATATTTAAGGTGCTTTCTACAAAGAATTGCCCCTCTAATGAATGAATTATCTCTCTAATTTGATAGGCGCCTAAACCCATCCCATTATCCTGTTTGGTACTATCAAAAGGCTTAAAAAGCTTGTTGTTAATAAACGCTTGACTCATTCCTACCCCTGTATCCATTACTTCAAGCCAAATAGCCTCTTTATCTGTTCGCAATATTATATCTATCTGGCCATTATCTTCTGTGGCATCCTGTGCATTTTTTATTAGGTGGTTGAGCACCATTAATAGTTTGTCCGCATCCACATTTAAACTCGTATCTGCTTGAAAAGCTTTTAGTGTAGGTATTGGTGATGCGTGTTTATTCATTTCAATTGCTTGTGCTATTAAATGATTAATATTAACCAAGTTACTGCTATTACGATGCTTCCCCTGTAGCTTGACTAATAGCGCATCCATTTTTTGTACGGAGTTAGCGATGGTATCAATCGCATCATCAACAAATTCAGGGTGATGTTTATATTTTTCTGCATTTTTGACTACTAAGGCTTGTTGCGCGATTAAATTTTTAATGTCGTGAATAGCAAATGCAGTGATCTTATTAAAGATATCAAATTGTTGATTTTGAATTAATTTCTCATGGGCTTGCTGGTGGCTAATATAACTCGCTATCTGCCGACCTGTTAATTTAAGCATATCTAAATCTTCCCAAATTAACTCTGTTTTAACGCGTTGCTCAGATAAAAGCATAAAACCAATAAGTTCTTGTTCGTTATTTAATGGCACAATGACCCACGGCTCTTTAAATGATGTTAACCATTCTGGGAGATGTTGATTGTTTGTTTTATCAATCTCATTTTTATTATAAGCCGGCTGAAAAATCCATTCCTGTTTCTCGAGTAGTTCAATGAATGGCGTGTGGTTATTTTGAATTGGATTATTGGCTAATGGCCCATGGTTAATGCTATTAACCATGGAATAAAATTGTGGGCCTTTAATCCAAACCGCACCACTTTGGCATGAAAAGATTGTTAACATCGCCCGTAAAGATTTCTCATAGCTATTACCGCCTTGAGTGAGTAGCTTATCTAATTTCATCCACTGTTGTTTATAGTCATATTTGTGAGCAAAAAAGTGTTTACTGATCCAAACAAACACTGTGAGTCGTGCTGTTTCAGAAAATGAGAGGGCAATAATAGAAAAGATTGCGAGCACATATAGCATGATAGTCGATGCATTTAGCCAGCTAATTTGTAGATAATTAAAAATAGACCCTAACAGAGCCATAATTAATAAAAAGAACCCTACTAATGTAATGCTGGTATTAAAAATAATAACGGAGTTAGAGAGCTTAAACTTTCCTCGTTGTTGTAATTGTGGAGCATAAAAAATTACAGTTAATGCCATTATTAAAGAGGTAGCCGAAGCTACAAAACCACGTGCATGCCATATCTCTTGATTGTGTTCAGCAAATAAAAGTAGGTTAGAGAACACTAGAATGTCATAAGCAAAAATTGTAAAAGCAGCGAGTGCGATTAATTTTGCCATACGACTAGAATGGTCGTGGCGCAATAATTGTTCGCAAATAATGATCCCTAATAAACAGATAGCCATTTTGCTATATAACCAGAAGTTTGCAAAAGGAAGCGCAATAATTTGAGTCATTATTGAATAGATAAATGAGATTATTAATACAGGTATGGTGATAAATAAGGTAGTGGACCATAGCGCAGGTAATTTTGTGCCTCGAGAAAGCATGAGTAGGCATAAAAGCATTAGCAAGAGTGTTAAATAACGCAAAGCTTCAATAATTAGTAATTGTGCGCTATTAACTAAATAACTATCAAGCTGAGTAGGCAGGCTAATATGCCAAACTACAGCGCAGAGGGCATAGATGAGAAAGCTAATTTTAGTTCGAGTAATGTGTATTTTAAAGAAGACTACGATCGCTAAAGCGATTTCAACAGAACCTAGTAACAAGTTACTAAACTCCGTATTTTGATAAAAGTCCATTTAAAAATTCCAATTTACAATTGTTTCAAACGAGTGGGAAATCTGGGGTAAACGCACTTCACAAATAATATATTTTTTATGCCATTATAGCTTTTATATCAACAAGAAGGCAAATGCTGCTGCAGTGTTTAAATGTGCCTTCTGCTATTTGCTTGATGCTGACTACAACTAAATGCTGTGTAAGTTATTATTTTTTAAGTTCTTTAGATCTTGAAAAGTGATGAAGTTTAGGTTGTTATTTTTTTCTAAAAATTGTTCAAGCTTTATTAATGAAAACTCGCAGAGGCTTTTAGGGTGCCCCATAACATTGAAAACAGCTTTTGGGGGTGTCGACTTTTTATGTGTGATAAATGCTTGTTGAAGTTGACCCGCTTTTGCGCCATCAATCATTACTGGGCCATGTGTCGTTTTTGTTAATCGTTCAATATAGTAATTGCCATGCGCAACCATTGCTTGTCCATCCCCGAAAGGTTTAAATTGTTGCCCTGAGAATTTCTTCCTAAAAGCCAACTTCCAAAAGAATAGAGGGGAAGTTTTGAATGAACTAATGGGTAATTCAGTAAAGAAGCCATTTTCATCTTCAAGCAAAGGATCGTTTGAGAATGACCAATGTGCTTTCGGGGGAAGCGCATGGAAATTAAAGTAACGGGTAGGGTCATCGGAGTGACCACCTGAAAATACTGTGCTGTCTAGCCAAATGTTGTGATTTTCAAGTGCAGATTGTAGTCTGTCAAAGGGTTGAATACACCAACCACCTGCGCGATACGCAAAAATATCATGAACAGTAAAGTGCTGTAGCTCTTCTTTATAACTTTTAACAATATCGTTAACTTCTCTTTCCGAAAAATCATGAAGGCGGTATCGCTCAGTTGTGATTTTCCATCCCTCATGATCATAAGTGCTGTCATACCAATGGGGATGAATATGTAACTGAATATCATGCCCTTGTTCGGAAAGGGTTAGTAGCTGTGTTTGAATTTGCTTATATTGTTCTATGAGTTCTGGGTATTGCTGACCATACTCTCGGAGTTTTACTAAAAAACCAACGTCAACAAATAGGCTAACTTTAGCGTTAAACTTATCTAAAACAGAGATTAGTTTTTGTGTTGGTGTAATCATACAATGTTGAACACTACCTGGCTTTTTACCAAAAAACAGTTCGTAATCTAAGCTTAATAAAAAATCGGTCTTGTGCATTGCTAATCAACTCCTTGTCATTGAGATGCGATTATAAAGTGATTATTGGTTAGTTACTACCTCGGTATTAAAATCATTATATGCGCTAATAATCAGTTGTTTTACGTATGCTTCATTGGGTTTTCTTAAATTGTTTTTTTATCAATCTTAGGTATAAAAAACAGCCTCTAAATGAAGCGCCTCGTTTACAAAATGTTCAGTTACTGCTATGGTTCGCGCCTTATTTTAGATTACACTTTATTACTAAAGTGACATTTCGCCTTTTGAACGAGGGCTTACGTATGCAAAGGAGAGCAATGCGTGTCAGATATCGACTCTATTGACGGTAATTCGTTACCTAAACTTCAGGTTCAACAAAAAACGATACAGCTTTTTGGGATTAATATACACGCTCTCTCGATGAAAGAAGCATTAGCTAATGTGCATCAAGCAATCACTAACAAACAGTCCTTACATGTCGGTATGCTTAATGCTGCGAAAGTCGTCAATATGAAACGTAATCCCGCATTGGGTGAAGATGTGACTTCATCCAATATGATTCTTGCTGACGGTAGTGCAGTGGTAATGGCGAGTAAGTTATTAGGTAAAAAGTTACCCGAACGTGTTGCTGGTATAGATTTAATGCACGGAATTCTAGCAGAGGGAAGCCAGCTTGGTTATCGTGTTTTTTGCTTGGGGGCAACGGAAGAGATTTCGCATCAAATAGAAATTGAAATAGGGAAGCATTATCCAGGAGTTGTCGTGGCTGGGCGTCAAAATGGTTACTTTTCTGCAGAGCAGGAGCCGAGTGTCGCGCAACGTATTGCTGACTCTAAAGCAGACGTTTTATTTGTGGCTATTACCTCTCCTAAAAAAGAGCAATTTATGGCTAAATGGAACGCCACCATGAAAGTGCCGGTAGTACATGGAGTTGGTGGCTCATTTGATGTTTTTGCTGGAAAAGTACAACGTGCTCCTTTGATGTGGCAAAAATTAGGGATGGAGTGGCTATATCGCGTTTTGCAGGAGCCTGGGCGTCTTTGGAAGCGTTACTTAGTTACTAATACTTTATTTCTTGGCATGTTAGCTAAAGAAATGATCAAGCCAACAAAATCCTAAATAGTAAAAAAATCATGACTCAGAAAAAACAGAAACTTGTCTATTTAGCTGCAGCTAGTCATTCCGGTTCGACAATGACAGCGATGTTACTTGGCGCACATCCAGACTTGTGCAGTGTCGGTGAATTGAAAGCGATAAATCTCGGAGATAAAAATAGTTACCTATGCTCCTGTAAAACATTAGTCGGTCAGTGTCACTTTTGGCAGGGGGTAACAGAGAAAATGGCGAGTAAAGGTCATGATTTTTGTATCTCTGATGCTGGGACTGATATCCGTACCGGCGCAACTCCGTATATGTTACGTTTACTTCGTCCTTTAGTTCGTGCGCCTTTCATGGAACTTATCCGTGATTCCTTATTAAGTTTATCTCCTGTGTGGAGAAAACAACTACCTTACTTACAAAAACGTAATGCTGATTATGCTCGCTCAATCGCCGAGCAAGCGGGAGTTGATACAGTGGTTGACTCTTCTAAAATCGGTATCCGTTTAAAGTACCTGTTACAAAACCCCGAATTAGATGTAAAAGTTATTTGGATCGTGCGAGATGGACGAGGTGTATCGCTTGCATATAAAAATCCTTCTGAGTTTGCCGATGCAAAAGATCCTAAACTACGCGGTGGAGGAGCAGGAAAAACACAGGAGCATCACCGTGGTGTTGAAATTGGCGCACAAGAGTGGGTGAAATGTAACAAAGAAACACAGGCTATTTTAAACACGATGCCTAAGAAAAATTGGATGCGTGTACGCTATGAAGATATCTGTAATGAAACAGATAAAACGCTAGATCAGATATTTGACTTTATCGGTGTAGATGCTTCTAAAAAACGTTTGGACTTTAAAACAGTAGAGCATCATGTCGTCGGCAATGGGATGCGTTTAGATGACTCTGAAGTTATTCAACTGGATGACCGCTGGAAAACACAATTGGATGAGCAAGATTTAGCAACGTACTATCAAGTTGCAGGTGAATGCCATCACGAACTTGGTTACACGGAATAAACAATAATGACGCAACAGGTAACCAAGGCAAAAAAAGATGATTTAACTGGGCAAGACCGTTTTGCATGGAATTTATTGGTAAGTTGGGCAAGCCAATTCGTACTTATTTTCTCAGGTTTTATTATGCCACGGCTAGTGGATGATAAAGTTGGACAAGAGTTGTTAGGTATTTGGGATTTTGGCTGGTCTTTTGTGAGTTACTTAAGCCTAGTTGGCCTAGGAATGGGCGCTTGCTTTAACCGCTATATAGCAAAACACCGTGCTGCCGGTGACTTCGAAGCGCTTAATAAAGTGGCAAATTCGGCGGTATTCGTACAATTGATTTTCTCCAGTGTGACCGCATTTTGCACAATATCATTTTATTTTCTTTTACCTATCTATTTTGATGATGCATTACACGCGAATATGGAGATGGCGCAGTGGGTCGTGCTCTTTTTAGGGTTAAGTGTATCTGTACAAATGATAGCGGGCTCTGCAAGTGGTTTATTGACCGGTTATCACCGTTGGGATATTCATAATGCGTTGCATGCCGGGGATAGCATTTTTTCATTGATTTTGATGTTTATAGCCCTGTATTTTACCGACCTGGGTGTCGCGGGTATGGCAATCGGTTATTTAATTTCGACGATCACATTTGAAACGTTACGCTTTGTTTTTGTGAATAAATTATGCAACGAATTTCAATTTAATCTGCGTCTCGCCAACTTCATTAGCTGTAAAGAAATGTTGATTTTTGGTATTAAAAGTATGCTATCAAATGTACCTCCTATTATTCTATTACAAACTATCAGTATTATGTTGGTAAGTACTATTGGCCCCGCCGCATTAGCTATTTTTGCTCGCCCAATGGCATTAACAAAACAGGTCAAAACATTTATGGCCAAGTTTACCTTGATGCTGACTCCAACCACTGGATCAATGCAGGGTACCGGCGATATTAAAGCGATACAGGCGCTGTTTATTAACACAACCACTTTGAGCTTTGCATTTGCTTTACCCAGTTTAGGTTTCTTGTTTATCTATGGTGATGTCATTTTACATTATTGGATGGGGAGTGAGTATGCACTTTCTTCTCTGGTAATGATTCTCGCATTGGGTCAGTTATTACCGATGGGGCAAGATACCTCCATTCGCATTTTAATGGGGATGAATCAGCATGGGCGCATTTCTCTTTTTGCTTTTATTGCCGTATTTGTTCTTTTTGCCATCGGGCTTCTTTTTGCTGGTGTTGAGCATTGGGAGTTAACTACTGCAGCGTTGCTATTTGTTGTGCCAATGAACATTGTTTATGGCTTAATTGTACCTATTTATACATGTAAAGAGTTAAAGTTGTCGTGGTTCAGCTATATCATTAGTAGCCTATTGAAACCACTTGCTTATATCACTCCCTTTTTAGGTCTTATTTATTGGTCTCGACAAGCATTTGATGCTGAACAAATGTTGGCTGCCTTTGTGAGTTTTGTGTTGGCTGGCATTCTCACCTTCATTATCTACTTTATTTATTTAGTGCCGGAAAAGCTACAGCAGAAAATACTAGGGCGATTTAAATGGTAAGCGTGATCGATTTAGGGACTTTAACTTAATGAGGTTAATAAAATATGGATGTTAGTTTAAGGAAGTATCCTTATCCCTATCAAGCGATGTTGGCAATCTGCAGTGATTTAGATGAAACACCTAACAAAGAGATCTATTTTGAAACTGCACGATATTTAAATACTTCAGAAGAGACGTTGCTTGGGAAGGGGGTTGGATTAGAGGTGGGCAACACTCTCTATTTTGATATGCCTGAGCATAATTTCTCTTATACAAATACTGATGATGATGGTCGCGAAAAAATACAAACCTTGATTCAATCTGGGCATATTGATTGTTTACACTCATTTGGTGATTTTGTTAACTCTCGAGAAAAAATAGAGAAGTGCTGGGCTGAAATTCGCCAACATGAACGTAAAATAGAGGTATGGGTCGATCACGCCCAAGCCCCAACTAATTTAGATAACGATATCATGCAAGGTAAGGGCGCTATCATTGGCGAGAGCGCTTACCATAGCGATTTAACGGTTAAAAGTGGTGCATTGCCTTTTATTTGGAAAGGTCGGGTAACCAGCTGTGCTGCGCAGAATGCCAAAAGAAGTTATCGCGCCATCTTTAATAAACGTCATATCAAAGCTTCTTTAAAAACCATTGCCCTTGAATTTATCAAAGGATGGTTAGCTCGCCTAGGTAATGAAAAATATGCGATGCATAAGGCCAATAAAGTATTAAGAAAAACAACGCTTGTAGATGGCAGTGAAATCACTGAATTTATGCGTTGCAACCCAGCTTGGGGGGGCGTATCTTGCTTTGATCAAGCACGTGGTATTCATCATGTATTAACTAAACCTGTTTTAGATGCACTTGTACAACAGCAAGGCTGCAGTGTTTTATATAGCCACCTAGGTAAAGTGCACTCTGTTGAAGCCCCTTTTAGTGATGATACGCGACAAGCATTTGAATTATTAGCTAACTATCAAAGCAACTCTTTAATATTGACCGCTACTACCAGGCGATTGTTGGGCTATTTGCGCGCACAGCAAGAGATAACATTTCATACTGAGTTAAAAAATGAAACATTACACATTATTGTTACTACCTCATTGGCGATAACCGAGTTACAGGGACTCACTTGGGAAGTTGGTAATGCTAAAGATGTTTGCTTGTTTATTAATGGTATTCAGCTTGAAGGGCTACAGGTAAATAAGTCAGATGAAGTAGGCATGCATAGCGTGTCTATTCCATGGCTAACACTTTCATTTCCCACACTATAAAGGTTTTTGGTTTTCTTTATGTATTTAATAAAATTATACCTAGGTAAATTAATGATGTTTAGCTTTTGGTTGCTAATCACTATTTTTTCATGGTTACCTAAAAGAAAAGAAAGAAAACAAAAAGTAGTTGTTTTAACTGGGACTTTCTATTCAAAAAATTGGGCTAATGCGCACCTTTTGCCATTAGTTAGTTGTCCATCAGTGAAGCATGTATACATTGTTTCTACTCATTTAGAGTATCAAGCTGATGGATTAACTATTGTAACACCATCCGATTTATCCTGTAGATATATTGGACACACGCTGGCACGTTTACTCTGTTTCTTTTCAACCGCCGTTAAAGTTAAGCCTGATTATATGGGGGGCTTTCATATCCTGTTTAACGCCTCTTTTGCTATTTTATTTGCCAATATACTACGTACTCGTTCAATCTACTTCAGTGGTGGAGGGGTAACTGAAACACTAGAAACAGGCGCTTCAGAAAACAGCTACTTTAAGTTCATTGAGCAAAAAGATCAGTTTTTAACTTCGACTATTTGCAACATTATTGCTCATGCAACTGCGATTATTACGATGGGGAAAGGCGCTAAAAGTTTTCTTGCGAAAAATGGTGTTAATAATGAACGTATTCATATTATTTCAGGCTCAATTGATAAATCTAAATTCTACCCGCCCTCATCAGAGTCACCTAAGCCATTTGATATAGTTTTAACTGCTCGCCTATCAGCTATTAAACAGGTAGATCTGTATATTGATGTGATAGCTGAGATATATCAGAGAGGGCATAGCTGCAATGCATTAATTATTGGCGATGGTCCCCTTTTTACTGAACTACAAAACTATGCCACTAAAAGTGGAATGCAAAAAAATATAACGTTTGCCGGACATCAAGATGACGTCTTATCATGGTTACACCAATCTAAGGTGTATATTTTAACATCTCGTACCGAGGGGCTGTCTTTATCCTTATTGGAAGGGCTAAAGGCTGGGTTACCTGCTATTGTGCCAAATGTAGGCGACTTGGGGGATGTGTTAAAGGATGGTTATAACGGTCATTTAATTGAGAAACACAGCAAGCAAGATTTTGCGTCGCATATCATTGAATTAATTGAATCGAAAGAAAAACTAGAACAGTTTTCACAACATGCCGTCGAATCAACGGATCGCTTCGATTTATCGGTTGTCCAGCAACAGTGGGTCGCTCTATTTAAAAAAGGGAATATTTTTGAGTAACTTTCAACTAACTAAATTTATGGCAAATTGTTTTGATAGTATGAAGCAGTTTTCTTTTGCTGAAAAAATTATCCGTAGAAATCCGCTTTACTACAGTAAAGCGAAACAATTATTTTCAGATTTAAAAGCAATGCCTCTAACTGAACGTAAGCAGTCTGTTGAATCGTTGTTAATACGCACCTTAAAATCACGCACTCATCATATTAAGCAGTTTAAAGCGGATAAGGGGGGCTTAAGCGTACTGCCTTACATTAATAAAAAATCTATCCAAGAAAACCCTAAAGCGTTTTTAGGGTTTTGGTATAAGTTGTCTATTCCTTCGGGAACAGGAGGCTCTACAGGAGTACCGTTACGCTTATATCGTTCATTCCCATCAATTGTTGTGGAGCAGGCCGCTATTGATAGCATATATAGTGATAACGGTATTGAACCTGATCTATCAAAAATTGCTGTCTTAAGGGGAGATTCAATAAAAGCAGTAGATGATAATAATCCACCGTTTTGGAAATATAATGCAAAGGGTCGTATTCTAAAACTTTCTGCACACCACATGAACAGTAATACGATACATCATTATGTAAAAGAACTAGAAAAGTTTAAGCCGGATGTTATTTATGCTTACCCTAGTGCGATAGAATTTTTTACTCATTTAGTTTCTCAAAGTGGGCTGTCATTTAATGTGTCATTATTAGTGACATCATCAGAAGTGTTTACTACTCAGTCCAGAAAGAGAGTAAGTAATATATTAAACTGTAAAACTTGTGACTATTTTGGACAAGCTGAAAGAATGGCTTTTGCTTACAGTTATGAAATAGATGAATACTTCTTTTTGCCTGGTTATTCTCGAATTGAATTGGCTTACCAATATAGCGAAGATGAGTATGACTATTATGAGGTGATCGGTACTTCGTTGCATAATAATGCAATGTCAGTACAAAGATATTGCACGGGAGACCTTGCGGTTTTACCAAAGGGGTTAACTAAAGAACAGATAGAAGAAATTGCTTATGGTGTAAAGCCCTTTAAGGGGATATTAGGAAGGACATCTGAGTATCTATTGGGGCCAGATCGCCAGCAACTAATTGGCATTAACCAAATCCCTAAATTTATCGATAATGTAGTACAGATGCAATTTGTTCAAGATAAATTAGATCATGTCAATCTTTATGTTGTTCCTGAGGCGGGTTTTAATTCTGAGAACCAAGCTGAACTATTAAAAAGTGCGCGTAAAAAAATCCCAGATTCCGTCATTATTAACATTATTGTCACTGATAAATTGGAAAAAACTAAAGCCCATAAAACTCCTTTAGTTATTAGGCGTTGCTAATGCAATTTTCTATTGTAATGTTAATTAATCAATCATGAGGTTATAGATGATTCGTATTACCTTGTTAACACTACTTATCGCTTACTTAAGCGCCTACGCTTGGAAAGATTGGTTTCGTACCGCATGCTGGCTAGTATTATTGATGTCTATTTTTCAGCATCCTGATATGCCTAAAGCTGTTGCAGGTGTACCAGGTTTAAATCACTGGAACTTTCTCTTTTTAAATACAGTTATGTCTTGGTTGATTAACCGGAAAAAACAAAAGCTCCCTTGGGAAATGCCCCCTTTTTTAAATTTATTACTTTTTATGTACGCCTTTTTTATTATTTTGAGTGTGGTTCGTTATTTGAATTATCACGACGGGGTTCTTGAGCTGGTGGCTCACCTTGGTGGTAAAGCATACCTAGGCTCTAAAGCAATAAATGAGTATCTAATAAATTGTTTTAAATGGGTGTTGCCTGCACTGATAATTTTTGATGGTTGCCGTAATCGCAAGCAATATAATATGGCTATTATAGTTTTAGCTCTTTTGTACATACTCCTAGCTTTACAAGTAGTTAAAGCAATGAAGTTAGGTTCTTTAACGATGGGTGGAGAGGCACTACAACGTAAAGCCCTTAAGATCATTTCCAAGAGTGTTGGTTTTCATCGAGTAAATATATCGATGATGATGAGCGGTGCATTTTGGGCAGTCTTTTGCTTGAAAGAGTTCGCTACAAATCGCCAGTATTGGTTGTTTATTATACCTAGTTGCCTGTTTATTTTTCTTGCAATGGCATTAACAGGTGGCCGAACTGGTTATGCTACCTGGGCTATCCTTGGTTTAATATTCTGCCTATTTAAATGGAAAAAATACTTATTATTAGCGCCTATTATATTTTCTTTAATAATGGCATTTGCGCCTTCTGCTATCGAACGTTTAACACAAGGTTTTGCAAGTGAGGAGTCGATAGAGGAATCGAGTGCAAATTTTGAGGAAGAACAAGTTGATTTAACAACAGTGACTTCTGGAAGAGTTTATGTTTGGCCACTTGTTTGGGAATCAATTACAGAGGCTCCATTTTTTGGTCATGGACGTAACTCGACTCAGAATGAGGGAATTACTTTAAGAATATTATTTGAATATGGCGAGTTTGAAATGTTTCCCCACCCGCATAATGCATATTTGGAGTGGTTACAAGATAATGGGTTTATCGGCGCCTTTCCTGTGTTTTTATTTTACTTAATTTTATTAAAGTATGCCTGGGCGCTCTTTCGTGATGACTCTGAAAAAATATATGTAGTGACAGGAGGAATGGCTTTATCGTTATTATTGGCATTTTTAATCGCCTCTACAGGAAGCCAGACCTTTTATCCAAGGGAGGGGGCTGTTGGAATGTGGGTCGCTATTGGGATATTGCTCAGAGTTTATATTGAGCGAGGTAAGAAAAAGAAAGGTAAAGTTAGTTCGTTGATAGACGTTTAAACAGAGCTTATCGTGTTGAAACATAGCCATTATTTTGCAGATAATTGTGGCGATTAAAGAGTTATAAATTGTGAAATTCAGGAAAGATATTAATGGATTAAGAGCTATTGCGGTAATTGCTGTTGTCTTATTTCATTTTGATGCAACTTGGTTACCTGGTGGCTTTGCAGGTGTAGATGTTTTTTTTGTTATTTCTGGTTATTTAATGACGGGAATAATTTTTAGAGGAATAGAAAATAAAAACTTTTCTATTTATCGTTTTTACATTGCACGTGCTAATAGGATCATTCCCCCTCTCGCTGTACTTTGCTTGGTATTATTGGTATGGGGATATTTTTATTTAACACCAATAGATTATAGGGTGTTAGGTAAGCATATTGGGGGGAGTATTAGTTTCCTATCTAATTTTTTGTATTGGATGGAAGATGGTTATTTTGATGTATCTTCATATGAGAAATGGCTATTACATACTTGGTCTTTGTCAGTCGAATGGCAATTCTACATAATATATCCATTAGTGTTAGTTTTTATGAGAAAGCTTGTTTCATTAGCCTTATTAAAGTTGCTGGTGTTGCTTTCTGCAATAATTGGTTTTATTTTTTGTATTTATTCAACCATACAATGGCCTTCATCTTCTTATTACCTTTTGAGTGCTAGGGCATGGGAAATGGTTATCGGTGGTGTTTGCTACCTTTATCCCGTTAAATGGTCAAATGTTGATAATCTCAAGCAGAAGCTCATAGAGTGGCTTGGGGTTGCCCTTATTATCTTTTCATATCTAGCTATAAATAAGGAAACTGCCTGGCCCGGATATTGGTCCCTTATCCCTGTTTTAGGTTCTTGTTTGGTAATTCTCGCGCATCGAAATGATAGTGCCATTACATCTAATGTTGCCTTTCAAAAGTTAGGTGCGTGGTCATATTCAATCTATTTATGGCATTGGCCAATAGTAGTGGGAATATATTTTTATTCTCTTAATAACTTGTTTATTTATGCAGGTATATTAATTTCTGTGTTACTCGGTTTTTTAAGTAATAAGTATATAGAAACCCTTAAATTTAAAAATAACTTTACAGGGTTCAAGAGTTATTTTAAGTGTAAGCCGTTTTATATGATTATCAGTGTTGGTGTGGCTGGCAGTTTTATTTTTCTAACTAATGGTCTTGATAGCAGAGTAAGTAAGGAGAATCAGAATTTAAATGCATCAGCTCGCAGTGCAATGGTTGATTGGGAGTACCCTGATCCAAATTTAGAAATTAAAGGCTATGATATTAGGTTTATTAAAGGAAGAGCAAATAAAAATATACTCTTTCTAGGTGCTAGCCATATAGAGCAGACTTTTCCATATGTAGAACAGCTTGACACAGAATATAATATTTATTATTTAACACAGGGGGGGTGTTTATTATTGCCCTCTTATAGGCCAAATTTAGATTGCTCTAATGTTAAGGGATATAAAGATATTTTGTCCGAAATTCATTTCGATAAAATAGTCACTTCACTATTTTTACTTGATTCATATCTACCTGAGAACGATCGACTTAAGGCTGCGCAACTCAATATCAGAATAGCCGAGTTAAATGAGTTTTTAGAATATACGAAGGATAACTCACTGGATGTTTTCTTAATTTTAGGGGAGCCAAGGGGGAAAGAATTTAATCCTAAATTATCAATAAGACATAGTTTAAATAGCGAAATACCTACTAAAAAAGTCAAAGAGTCATACGCTACACATTATAAGGTTTTACCTAGTATTATTAGATCAGATAGGGTTACCATCATTGATCCTATTGATTATTTATGTAGGGAAACTTGTAGGACACGTGATGTGAATAATCAATTTTATTATAAAGACTCTGATCATATGAGGCCTTGGTATGCGAAATTATCACTCGGCTACTTAGATAAAATATTTGATAAGTGAACCAATACACTGCAAAAAATGAGTGTATTGGTGCTTTATATTAAAATATTTTAGTTATTATTGTGGAGTTATAAGTACCTGTACATTTGTTGGTGATTGGGGGGGGGTTACTTCATTCTTAGCACCATCTTGCTCAAATGGGCCTATATCAATAGATGCACCTAATTCGCGCTCTTTATTTAATATGTCACGATCCAGCCCTGTAGTATTCGGAAATATCTCTTTAAAGCTAGTTTGTAAAAAATAGTTATTATTTTTACCCTTGTCTTTTAACAGTGTACTTACGTCTTGATTTGACATTAAACTACTAAATATTGACTCAATATCTGTGCTATCAACTGCAATTGGGTTGGTGACATTATTTAAGTGACCACCCGCATCTAAAAGAGCTGTTCTTTCATATATTGTGTGGTGGAGCTTAACTTTGAAACCTCCTCCTAAAAAATTGTTATCTACGATTAATTTTTCGGTACCTTTGTTACCTTCACTCCAGATATTATAGCCACTCTCTCCTGATGCGTGACCATTTATGACATCGAAGATAATATTGTTTTCAATAAGAGTTTTATGGCTATGACTAGAGGTAGTAATACCATTGCCTACATTAAAGATTAAATTATTATATATGTAATGTTCATGTCCTCCGACTAGATGTATTGCCGCACTTTGCCAGCTATTTTCTGAGCCTACTTGTATTGTGGACTCTGGAGCTGCAGTAACATTATAAATTATATTACCAACTGTATAGACTTTTAATATGGTTTCACCCACATCATAGGTGCTAGCTATTCTTATCCCATACTCTACATCATGAATGCGGTTATTTATCATCCATAAGCCATCGGGTTCATATTGTGCCCCTATCCCTTTAGATACAGACCATGGAGTGGTCACTATGTTATGGATATAATTCCCTGAAAAAATCACGTTTTGCGCGAACTTTACCCAAAGGCCACTTTGCCTTACATTGTAAATTTCATTATCTCCTACATAAACATTATGGGTTGCTATCCTCGGAGGGGCACCGTTGACCTGTAAACCAGAGCCAGATGCGTTATATCCAGTATTTTTTAGAATCCAAACATTGGAAGTGTATCCTGATACAGTCATTAGGTGCGCATCTTGGTCGAATGAACTGTTTATGTCTCCTGCATCATGAATTGTATTATTATAAAAAATGATATTTTCTGCTTTTGAATCGGGACTTCCTCCTGACGTTGATAACAGAGTTCCTCCATCTATCACTCCAATAATTTCGTTGTTTCTCGCCACAATGTTTTTAGCCGCATACCCGCTACTAGGTGAACCGATTTGTAATAATGATTTATCCTTAAACAGCATATCTGTTAAAAAAGCATTTTCACCCCATAGAACAACTTTGTGACCAGTAAACGAGCCAGGTTTGTTTTTCGCTTTAGTAATCCATACTGGGCCTGAGGTATTGGCAACCCATTCAGAATTTGTACCATTCGCAATGATGCGTGTAAAACCACCTGCGGGTACGTCATAGTCTCCTGCTATTTCTACGTATGATCCTGCTGGAATTGGTTGAGGTAACATTTTTCTCGGAGCTGTCTCTGAACCAAAACTAGGGGAATAAGAGCCATTAACGAGATCTATATAATAATAACCAGGGACCTCTTTACTCCAGTCGCTTGGCCTTGCCGGCGCCTCTTGCTCAAAATTTATATCGGGAGCAGGTATGCCTACTGGCATTGTATAGGCCCCGGTACTATGAAAAGGGATGATTATGAACGAGAGTAGCAGATACGCTACATGTCTAAATGAACTATTCATTTTAACTCCATGTGAAAATAGTTTGTTGTTCTGAAAGGCTTTGTCATGCCAAGGGTCTTACAATAATTAATGACTTTTGTATGTAAAAAATAATCATTAATTATGGTTGTTATATACCTAAGTGCAAGTATTCAACGCTAATTAGTTAATAAAATATTTAGTTTTATTAGCTTAGTAATTTAATCTTTTAAACCTTTTCATATTCTTATTCCTGATTGCCGTAGGGAAAATAAAGTTCTTACTTATATGTAAAGGAAAGGTTAACAACTTTATTATATATTGATATAATTATTAGCGGTTAAAGGATATATCGCACTTCTTTGGTTTTTCATCATACTTAGGTGTGAACGCTGATTATTTTTGGCGCTACCATGCTTCTCAGTTTGCTCATCCCATGTTCTTTAAGCGTTCAAACCTGATGTAGATAGATACTCTAGAATGCAAGAATGGCAATGATGTTGGCATAAGCTAAAGTGTTATTTTAAATCAATTAGTTAATTCATGGATTAGAAGGTGTTAGAAATTGCAAAAAGGAAGGAATATCGTTCATTATTGGGGAGGTTGCCCAATAGTTGCCACCTCAAAATGGATGAGTTATTTAAGGCTAATTGAGAAATGTACAGAGAATGGTATGAATAACTGGCTTATTCTATCTAAACAGCCTGACGATCAAACCCTTATCGCTCCGATATTGAAGGCTGGGTGTAAAATCATTTACCAACCTAGATCTAAAAAGAATTTTGATTTTGCGAGTATTCTTCGAAATTACAAGCTTCTACGACAGATCAAATGTGATATTTTTCACTGTTATAATGATCATACTAGCCCACTTATTGCGGCTAAATTAGCACGGGTGCCTGTTACTTTGTGGTCAAAATTGTCGATGTCTTCATACTATGAAAAAGGCGTTAATCCGAAAGGCTTGCAACGACTTATGTTGAGTACCAGAGTTACTGCGTATTGTGTGAGTAGGATTCTCGCTATTAGTAAACGCGCAGGTGATGAAGTCATTGAGCAAGTTGGCTTTAAAAACAAAGTGGCAACTGTGACTGTGCCTGTTTCATTAGAACGCTTCTTTTCAGTTAAGCATTCAGCGGTCAGAAATGAATTTAAATTTATTAATGCTGATTTTGTTATTACAGCTATAGGTCACTTTGTCGAAATTAAAGGTTGGGATGTCGCTATTGATGCGTTTGCTATTGTTAATA
Organism: Psychromonas sp. psych-6C06; assembly: GCF_002835465.1. Lineage (NCBI taxonomy): Bacteria > Pseudomonadati > Pseudomonadota > Gammaproteobacteria > Alteromonadales > Psychromonadaceae > Psychromonas > Psychromonas sp. psych-6C06. Next base: position 57,739 of record NZ_PIZM01000006.1, read on the forward strand.
AGCGTATGCCAAATACAAAATTATTATTAATTGGCAAGAAAACATCAGAAAGCTTTTATCAAAAAATCAGTGCTCAAATTGCTGGATATGGCTTACAGGAACAAGTGATTATTGCAGGTAATCGAAGTGATACACCTGAAGTACTTAAAGCGAGTGATATTTTTATACTGCCTTCACGGTCAGAGGGCACCCCTGCCGCGCTGGTTGAGGCGATGGCTGTTGGTTTACCTTGTGTCGCCACTGCAACTGGTGGAATTCCGGAGGTAATAGAAGATGGTGTAAGTGGATTACTCTTTGAGCGAGAAAATGCAAATGAGCTTGCTGAAAAAATTCTTGAACTTGCGTCTAACCCGACATTTAAGGCCCAAATCATCGATAATGTGCAGAAAGGTTTACATAAATATTCGATATCGGCATATGTTGATACGGTGTTTGGGCATTATCAGCACTTATTAGAAAACAATAAATAATGTTATTCAGTATAAGTTTTGAAAAATTTTTGCAGTTTAGCCTTTGGCCTGTGTATATTGGAGCTTGTGATGAAAAGTAAGCGGTTTTGTAAAAAAATGCTAGCCACTTTCTTATCGAGAACTGGATTTCTCTCTTTTTTACACCATAAAAATCGCCATAAAATTTGCGTCTTGATGTTACACGGTGTGATGGAAGAAAATTACAAAGCAAGCTGGACTCCATTACGGCCTCAATTAACCCCCGGTGAATTAAAAAGAACACTTACGCTTCTTTCTAAGAATTATCAGTTTGTTACTATTGAGCAAGCGGTTGATATGCTGTCTGGAAAGCTTGCATTGATTGATAACGCAATGCTTATCACTTTTGATGATGGTTACCGCAATAACTTAAAATTTGCTTTGCCTATTTGTGAGCAATTCTCTATCAAGCCTGTATTATTTTTAACCACTGGCAATGTTGATTCAAGGTTACCATTTTGGGTAGATCGGTTGGATTATGCATTACAACAACATATGGGGGAGATCATTTCTTTTTCATATGGTGGCATTACTTATCAATTTGATGCGACTTCTCGCCAATCCCTTAAAAAAAGCTATAAACAGTTTCGTGACGGCTGTAAAAATAGATTCAGTGATGAAATAAAGATGAACCAATTGATTGACGCACTATCTGAAAAGCTTGAGCTACAGTCGGGTAAGGCGCTCGCTACGATATGTGAACAAGATGATTGGTCTGCTATCGTTGCTTGGGATCAACTAAGAGATGTGGTGAAAAGCAAGCGTATTGATGTAGCAAGTCATACTGTTGATCATTGGCGGTTAAACTGCCTTCCTGAAGAATATATTTCATCACAATTACAGCAATCAAAAGTCCGCATAGAGCAGGAGTTAGCAGTAAAATGTCAATTTTTTTGTTATCCTAATGGGAATTACAATGATGTTGCTATTAATCTTGTAGAAAAAATAGGTTATAAAGCCGCTTTTTCTACAGATGTCGGGCTGTGTGGTCTCAAGGATGATTTAATGACGTTAAAACGTTTTAACTTCCCTTCTGATAAATCAGAGTCTGAATTATTGTATTTGCTCAATCGATAATTATTAGAACTTGTACCTCTTTACTTTTTAATTTTCAAACGCTTAGGTTTATAAATAATCATGTTAAACATATGTCTGGTTGCACATTTTGCATACGATGCGGTTAAAGGTGGCAATAATGGCTTTATTGGTGGCGTAGAGCGTCAAACCACATTAATGGCAAAATGGCTTGCAGCAAAGGGGCATAAGGTTTCTTTACTCACTTGGTCTGATGGTAATCGCGAAGATGAAGTCATTGATGGTATTCAAGTTATTAAAATTTGTCGAAGCGATGCTGGTATACCAGGGGTACGATTTTTCTATCCTCGTTGGAGTGGTTTAATTAGTGCGATGAAGCGTGCTGATGCGGATGTATATTATCAAAACTGTGGTGAATACATTACCGGCCAGATAGCAATGTGGTGTAAGCATAACAATAAATCCTTTTTATACTCGCTTGCCAGTGACGCTGATGCCGATCCTGCTCTGCCTGTCATGACAAAGCTACGAGAACGTGTTTTATATCGGTATGGCTTGCGTAATGCTGATTATATTTTATCGCAAACGGAAAAACAGGTAGGCATGCTCTCTTCTGGATTCCAATTACAGTCAACCGTTATGCCGATGCCTTGTCCTGGGCCCGGAGACGATGAGTATCAACCACTAGCGTTTAAAGAAGGTAAGCCGACTGTATTATGGGCGGCAAGGATCCACCCGTGTAAAAGGTTAGAGCTTTTACTAGAGGTTGCCACATCATTACCTGAGTTTAATTTTGTTGTTGGGGGAAGTCCTTTAGAAGAGGATGATTATTCAAGATCCTTATTAAGCAAAATGCAAAGCTTAGAAAACGTGTCTTATCTTGGCATGGTAGGTCGTGCCGATATGCCCGCTTTATATCGTTCAAGCTCTGTATTCTGTTGTTCTTCTGCCTATGAAGGTTTCCCAAACACATTTCTTGAAGCATGGAGTCAAGGGCTTCCTATCGTTTCTACTTTTGATCCCGATAATCTAATTCGTGATAAACAGCTTGGGTTTCCTGCTGATAATAAAGATGAACTGATTGCTGGTATTAGAAAACTATGCACAGATAAAGCATTGTGGTTAGCGCATTCGGCTAATGCACGTGCTTATTATCAAAATAACCATGCTGTGGATGAAGTGATGCAACGCTTTGAAAATATTTTCCTTAATTTATCTAAATAAGAACCAACAATATGACCGTTACTAAACTTGCTTTTGTTACTCAATTTCCGATTGATTCAGATCGTCCTTTAGGTGGTGTGGAAGCGGTTAGTGTTAACCTAGTTCGCTCTCTCTCAGCTTATACCGATCTACAGATTGATGTGTTGACGCTGTGCCCTGAAACATCAAAGCAAACAACGGAAAGTTGGGGGAAAGTAAAAATTCATCGTTTACCTAAGCCTAATGGAAGTGAGCTTCTTAATGCCGTCACTAAAAGTAAAGTATTAATCGAGCGCTACATCAAACAGCTACAGCCGGACTTGATTCATGCGCATGATACCTACGGAATAATGGTACAAGATATTGATATTACGAAAGCCTTTACAGTACATGGTTTTATTTACGGTGATACGCTGTTTTCTAATGGTAAGTTTAGGTGGTTACGCTCAAAAATATGGGAAAAAATAGAAAAAGGCAGTTGGGCTAAACAACCCAATATTATCTCTATTAGTCCCTATGTGCGTGAGCGAGTCTCGCCGGTTTCTGATGCTATTGTTTATGACATTGACAACCCTATTTCTGACCAATTTTTTAATTTAACACGTGATGAAATAGCCGGAAGAATATTTACTTCTGCTGTGATTTGTCCTCGCAAAAACACCTTACAATTGGTTAAAGCAGTGAAGTTACTCGTGGATGACAATATCGCAGTCGAGCTTCGTATTGCAGGGAGTGTTGGTGATGAACAATATATGCAGGAGATGTTGGATTATATCGCGCATAACAATCTCGATAAGCACATTAAAATTCTCGGGCGAATATCGACGACAGAGGTGATGAAGGAGCTGATGCATTCATCGATTTATGCACTCGCTTCACTTGAGGAAAATTCACCAATGGGCATTGAAGAAGCGATGGCTGTTGGTATTCCTGTGGTGACCTCAAATCGTTGTGGAATGCCATACATGGTTAAAAATGGTGAGACGGGTTATCTTGTTAACCCATTTAATGAACAAGATATTGCTAACAAATGTAAGCGCATTTTGGTTGATGGTGAATTAAAGGATGCGATGGCAAAAAAATCGACTGAATTAGCAAGAGATCTGTATCACTCTGAAAGTGTCGCAAGACGAACTTATGCGGTATACCAAGAGTTAAGCATGAATGCTGAGCGTAAATTTTGATAGCGCCTTCGAAGGTCATCAATTTAGTTGCCTTAATCGGTTTAGCATTGATTTTCTTTATCAATGGCGCAGTTTTGCTTACCATTTTTGATGAGTGGAATAGCAACGGCCCCTTTAGCCATGGTTTTCTTGGTTTTGCAGTGGTGTTGTATATTTTATGGTTAAAGCGTGACTTTTTTCAAACTGCTACACATCAACCATCTATAGCTGCCACTGGCTTACTGCTATTAAGTGCATTTGGCTTGCTAGTTAGCCAGTTAGCGAGCGTGCAACAGCTTCAGCAGCTGATGTTATTTGCGCTGATGACTTCCTTCTTAATTAGTATTTATGGTTTTCGTCTTTTACGAGACCAGTTTTTCCCACTGCTAATGTTAGCGTTGATCTTGCCCGTCTGGAGTCTCTTTCAAACACCACTACGAGAGTTATCCACAATTGCCGGTGATATTGGCCCGAGTATTGTTGGTATTGAGGTATTACGTGACGGTTACCGACTCTCTACCTATGGCGGATTATTTGATGTTGAGCCTGCTTGTTCTGGCTTAGGGTTCTTTATGGTTGGCGCGCTTTTTGCGGCTTGTGTGAGCTTCTTTAACCATCTTTCTCTGAAAAAGAGCATCCAATTTTTAGTAATTTGTCTCTGCTTTGCTATTTTTGCGAATTGGGTACGTATTATATTGATTATTATTGTGGGCAGTTATACTCACATGCAACACTTTATCGTACAGGATCACTTAACCTTTGGTTGGGCGGTCTTTGCTGTGTTCCTTGTGCCACTTATTTATCTATCGCGTCACTTCTTCGATAAGCCGATTGATGAGCAGGTTAAACCTGTAAAAACAACGAATCAGAATGTAGCGATCAATAAAAAACAGTTGTTATTTAGTTACTCCATCCTACTTGCTTTTATCTTTGCGAGTTACTGGATCCCATCGCGTTTCGATGCAAACTATCAATTTAAAATGCCTGCATTAGAAGGGTATAACCTTGTTAGTACAAATAAAACATCAAGTCCCAATTGGAAGCCTCTCTCACATGGCGTGAGCTCTGAGAACTTCAGTTTCTTTGTTAAGGGTGAGGTTGGGATTCAAACTTATCTGGCGAACTATGTTAAACAAAGCCAAGCGCATGAAATGATCTTTGTGGAAAATAAACTGTTTGATAAACATCGCTGGTCAATTGTCGATCATGACTCTCTGTACCTTGATAACAGTGAAGTGAAGCTGTTTACCCTGAATCGCAGTGGCGAGCGAGGGCGTTTAATAGCCTATTGGTATGTTGTTAATGGAGTGCATACCAGCAGTAAAAAGTTAGCAAAGCTAGAGGAAGTGAAATCGGCGATTTTAGGCACGCCTGGTGCGACATTAATCGCATTCGCCATTGATTATCGAGCGGGTGGTCATGGTCAAGCTGTTACCCAGATACAACATTTCACACAAACATTTTTTAATCAGATAGAGCAATAAGAGAACTTCATGCAATCAATTACTTGGTACGTTAAACGCATTCAAATGATGTCACCTAAAGAGATCATCTGGCGTGTCACTTCACTCACCGATGCATTTGTGGAGCGCGGGCGCGTGCAGTTTAACTTAGTGCCAACAGAGAAATATCAACCTTCTTACGATCCCGATGCTAATTTTGTTGGTGGATTCGAAGTGTTCACCGGCGAGGTAGAACAATTTCAAAATGAGTGGAAAAATGAACTTATCAAAAAGTCTGAGATGATTCTTGATCATAAACTGAGCTACTTTGATCTAAAAGAGCACGATCTTGAAACACCTATCAATTGGCATAAAGATCATTCCGCGAATATATTTTCTAGCTTGAATCATATTGTTTCCGTAAATTATCGTGATTTTGCCAATAATGGCGACTGTAAGCTTGTGTGGGAGCCTAATCGCCATCATCAGCTAGTCGTTCTTGGCCGTGCGTATAAAGTCACTGGCGATACAAAATATGCGCAGGGTGTGATTGATCAGCTAACAGCATGGCTAGATGCAAATCCTTATGGCTATGGCATGAATTGGCGAAGCCCATTGGAGCTTGCTATTCGTTTAATCAGTTGGGTTTGGGCTATTGATTTAATTAAGGGCTCTGGACTTTTTGCAGGCGACATAAAAGCACGACTACTCAACAGTGTATTTCTACACTGTAGAGATGTTGACGGTAAGTATTCACAGGGGACTTCTGCGAATAACCACTTAGTGGGTGAGGCTGCCGGCGTTTATATCGCAGCTAGCTATTTCGATATGCTTACGGATGCACCACAATGGCAGGCGAGAAGTAAAGCGGTGCTTGAACGTGAGATTCAAGCACAAAGTTTTGCCGATGGCTGTACGAAAGAGCATGCTTTTTCTTATCAATTTTTTGTTTTTCAATTTTATCTATTCACCGCATTAACTGGAAAATGGCGAAAAGATGATTTCTCTGCTCAGTATTGGCAAACCTTAAGCAGTATTAGTCGCTTTATTGCTCAGGTTGCAGAGGGAGGTAAACACTACCCAATGCTTGGCGATCAAGATGATGGTTATGTATTAGACTTGGGCGATCATGTCCATAATATCAATGCGCTGTGTGACATTTCCGGTTATTTCTACAGTGATGAAATATTCAATACTGGCTTTAAAAAATCCACTGAGTCTGCCTTTTGGTTGTTTTCTGGCAGAGACACGCGTTTATCACCTTCCGTTAATGATACTAAGCCCTTAAGCTCTGTTGCTTTTAAAGAATCTGGTTATTACCTATTGCAAGCAGGCTCATTAGCGCAAGGTAATCAGGCGAGTGTTTTGTTTGATTGTGCTGAGCTTGGTTATACTGCAATTGCCGCGCATGGCCATGCGGATGCGCTAAGCTTTGTGATGCGTATTAACAAGAATGATCTGTTTGTTGATACCGGTACCTACGATTATTTCAGTCATCCGCAATGGCGTAACCACTTTAGAACCACTAAAGCGCATAACACCTTAGAAGTAGATGGTGTCGATCAATCTGTGATGACCGGGCCTTTTATGTGGGAGCAGCACGCACAGGCAAATTGTATTGAATGGTCCCCTACTAATAATGGTGGAACAGTGTTTGCTGAACACAGTGGTTATCTTCGCCTGAGTGAGCCCGTTAATCACCAGCGTGCAGTACAGCTCGATGTTGAGCAGAAGAAGATTATAATTAGCGATCATGTATTAACCAGTGGCACGCATGATATTGCATTATATTTTCATCTCTCTGAAGATTGCCAAAATATTGAGCTGAATGAAGGTGTTTGCACACTAAAACTGGGTGATGATCAGATTGCAATACAGTTACCGATGGGAATGCGAACTGAAGTTGTGACTGGCCAAGAGAGCAATGATAAAGAAACGCCCGCATTAGGTTGGCTGAGCCGTGGATATCATCAAAAAGTGGCTATTTCTACGTTAGTTTTAAGAACAAGAGTCTCTGCTGATAGTAAGTTTGAAACGATTATCAACTGGTAAAAGTAGCTTAACGCGTTGCTATTCTTAGCAACGCTTTATAGCACTAAGCCTCATTAAGATATGCGCCCGTGGGCCAAATCTTTTTTAGCTTGAAAGGTAAATTTTTAAGCTTATTAGGAAAAATAAAAACATGGCAACCCTGACGTTTTTCCGCTAACCAGCGACGTTTATGGTTGCTATAAACACCTAAAAAATCATATTCTGCGATCTGTTCCTGCAGGTTTTTTTGAAAAGAAAAATAACGTAATACTTGCCCCGCACCGGCTAAAAAATCGGGATTAAATCCTTCTTGAATCGCTAAAAATCGATTGTTATATACATAGCCGATTTGCATGGCTTGAATTTCCCCCTCAACTTCTAATTTTAACAATCTCAACCAGCCTGTTTTGAGAGCATGTTGTGCAAACTGTTGATAAAAAGAGGCCATTGCTGGGCGTCGTTCAAAGGAGCCTTTTAGGCCAGCTTGTTGCCAGCGCTTATTGTGCAGTGAAAACAGGGTATTAAGATCATCTGATAAAGTAGATAGATCTTCGGTTACTGATACCTGCCATTCTCCTTGGCGCGATAAATATTTTTGAGTTTGTTTAATATTGGTTCGTAAGCTTTTAGAGAGGCTCGGCAGTATATCGTTATTCAATGATGTTAATGGCGTTGCGCTAAAATCAATTTCACGCTGGTGGAAATTAAGTTCGTTGATACTGTTGAGAGAGGTAATTAAGTTTTTTCCTCCCGTTGTCCACTGCTCAATATTGGTTAGCCAAATAAAATCCCACTCTTTTTTATAGGCCAGTAAAGCCTGCCAACACTGTTTTTTTAGTGGCTCACTATTATCGCGTTGTACAATAAAATTACTGTATTCTGAGCCAATACCTTGATCACCTGCAAAGCGTAACGCGTTGTATTTTAATCCATTTACTAAGCGGTAGGGTTGTTTATAGAAGGGGGCGATAGCAACAATATGACCATCTTTTTTTAAAATAACAATATAGGGGCTGATCGGGGTTGCACTGGTTTTGCGCCAGCAGTTTAGCCAATCCCAACGTAAAAAAAGATTATCTGCATCAGATTGAACTAATAGATCATCCCAAATCGTCTGTAACGACTCAAACGCTTCCCAGGTTGTTAGTAGTTCACTTTTTACGTTCATTCTTACACCTCATATCAACAGGTGTGATGATACTTAGATTTTTTTTAAAAGTAAGTGCTTTTATATAAAAGGGAGAATAGCGCCACTCTATAAAAGAGGGCGCTATGAAGATCGGTTAATTAAGCGATATCTTTGCTAAATTGAGGGCCTGCACTGACAAGATCTTTACCTTGTTGTTTATCGGTGTAACGTTCAAAGTTATCGATAAACAGTTGCGCTAACTTTTCAGCTTTTTCATCCCACTGTTGTCTATCTGCATAGGTATCGCGTGGATCAAGAATCGCACTATCAACACCTGGTAATGCGAGTGGTATGGTAAGGTTAAACAGAGGTACCTGTTTAGTTTGTGCCGTTTCGATTGAACCATCCAAAATAGCATCAATGATGCCACGTGTATCTTGAATTGAGATACGTTTGCCAGAGCCATTCCAGCCAGTATTCACTAAATAAGCTTCAGCACCACAGGCTTCCATACGTTTCACCAGTTGCTCCGCATATTGTGTTGGGTGTAACGTTAAAAACGCTGCGCCAAAACATGCAGAAAAAGTCGGTGTAGGTTCTGTAATACCACGTTCAGTACCGGCTAATTTTGCAGTGAAGCCAGACAAGAAATGATATTGTGTTTGCGCCTTAGTGAGCTTAGAAACGGGTGGTAATACGCCAAAGGCATCGGCAGTTAAAAAGATCACTTTCTGTGCGTGACCACCTTTAGAAATAGGTTTTACAATGTTATCAATATGGTAAATAGGGTAGGAAACGCGTGCGTTTTCAGTTTTGCTCGCATCGTCGTAGTCAACGACGTTTTGTGCATCGATCACGACATTTTCAAGCAACGCATCACGACGGATTGCCCCGTAAATATCAGGCTCCGCTTCTGCACTTAAACGAATCGTTTTAGCATAACAGCCACCCTCGAAGTTAAATACTCCATCATCATCCCAACCATGCTCATCATCACCGATTAAAGCGCGTTTTGAATCGGTAGAGAGTGTTGTTTTTCCTGTCCCAGAAAGACCGAAGAAAATGGCTGTATCGCCTTGTTCACCAATGTTTGCCGAGCAATGCATCGATGCCATGCCATTTAACGGTAAAAGGTAGTTCATTACTGAAAACAGACCTTTTTTCATTTCGCCACCGTACCATGTGCCACCAATGACTTGCACTTTTTCTGTGAGATTAAAGGCAACAAAATTTTCGGAGTTTAACCCCTGTGCTTGCCAATCGGGATTGGTGGTTTTAGAGCCGTTCATCACCACAAAATCAGGTTCAAAATCGACTAGCTCTGCTTCGCTAGGGCGAATAAACATATTTTTGACGAAGTGTGCTTGCCAAGCCACCTCAACGATAAAACGTACTTTAAGACGAGAACTTTCATTGGCACCACAATATGCATCAATGACAAACAGTCTTTTATTAGATAACTCAGTACAAACTAATTGTTTAAGGTGACTCCAAGTGTTTTCATCGATAGGTTTATTATCGTTTTTGCCTTGATCGTTCCACCAGATGGTATCGCGAGTAGTATCATCTTTTACGATGTACTTATCTTTTGGTGAGCGTCCTGTGAAGATGCCTGTGTCAACAGCTACCGTGCCGTTTGAAGTGATAATTCCTTTTTCAAACCCCGTTAAACTATCCGCCATTTCCTCTTCGAAAAGGGTTTCGTAGCTAGGGTTATACACAATCTCAGAAACACCGGTTATGCCATATTTGCTTAACGAATTCGTTGCTAATTTAGTCATATTCAGTTCCTCTTAAGTGATTGAAATATCACTATTGAGAGTAGGGGAATCTGAGGGAAATAGGTGAGATCTAAGTCATAAAAATGATTAAAAAATAGTCGTTATGTAAACTAATTGCTGCAATGTTAAGCAGTTTCTTTGATAGGCAATAAATTCAATTTAATTACCTACCAAAGCACAAGTTTTGGCATTCTTAATGTTGTTGGTTATCTGTACCACCAAGCAATATTTGTAAGTCATTTACCTCAAAACGATAATCTGATGCACAATATTCACAATGCATCTCAATGGCGCCATGCTCTTTAATTAGCTCATTTATCTCTTCTGGTGCGATAGAAGCAAGAGATGATAAACAGCGCTCTTTTGAACATGAACATTTGTAAGTGATTGGCTGCGTGTCGAAAAGACGAACAGTTTCTTGATGATATAAACGAAATAGGAGATCTTCAGGAGTTAAATCATAAAGTTCTTCTGCTTTTACGGTATGTGCTAATGCGCAAACGTGTTGAAAATCTTCTTCATGGGTTTCACTGCTTGCAGGCAGTGTTTGAATTAAAATCCCTGCAGCTTGTGCTTTAGGTGCAATGCCTGCATGTAAAATAACACGCGTCGGTAATTGCTCTGATTGCTGGAAGTAATTTTCCAAACAGCTACTTAATGAATCATTGTTTAAATCAACAATACCTTGATAACGTTCACCATCATCTGGGGTAATGGTGATCATCATATGTCCTTTACCGACAAGTTGTGAGAAAGACAGCCCTGCTGTTTCTCCCTCTACACGTGCTGTACCACGTACTTGTAAATTTTGATCGGCATTAATGACTGCCATTTTAAGTGGGCCATCGCCTTGTAACTGTACCGCGATTTTTCCTTCGAATTTTAGCATCGCAGTAAGTAGTGTGGTCGCAACGAGCAACTCACCCACTACATTGGCAACCTCTGGCGTAAAATCGTGATTTTTGACGATTTCATTAAAGCTATCATTAGCATGTGCGATTTCGCCACGGATTTGGAAGTCATCAAAAAGGAATCGTTGTAATTGATCTGTCATTATCATTATCTCTATTTAGTCAAAGTTAGCGCTATTACGTTGGGCTTTTGCTTGTATTAGTTCTCTGCGCTGTTTTTTGTTCGGTTTTTTGTCTGGGTGAGGTGCATTTTGCAAACTGAGTTTGCGTAAAACGGAGTACTCTTCACGTTTTTTAATGCTATCGCTGGTTTCTTGATAAAGGGTTGTTGCGATAGGTGCACCGCGTCGTTGATCTGATAATATTTCAATATTGACTTGTTTAGACACATCGCCTTGGCGAATGGTTAATAGGGCGCCTAGCTCTACTACTTTACTCGCCTTAGCCCGCTGACCATTATAGTGTACTTTGCCACCATTAATCATATCGCGTGCAATGCTACGTGTTTTATAGAAGCGTGCTGCCCATAACCATTTATCTAAGCGAATTTTTTTATCAGACATCGTTACCCACTTGTAAAATATTGTGTCATTAAATCAACGACATTTAACCTTAACCCCGAAGTGGCTCTAGTCGTGCTGTATTTTGCCATAAATTAGTGTAAATGGGCATTGATGTCGAGTGTTTATTACTTGCTATTAAAGTAATCGTTAGAGATTAGTGTCACTGTAATTTTGTTTGCGTATGTGAATAGATAATGTTGCACCTATCTATTAATAAGAAGATTTACTGTTTTTTATTTTTATTGTCATTGCGGGGATGTTAAGCCTTCCATTATTGCCAGAAACAAACTTAATGTATCCATGTAGTCTATTTTTTATATATTGCAAATAAAAAACTATTTTTTTTGGGCTAAAATACACTGTTTCGCGATGATTAATCCTCCTAGCCCACATAATTCGAGTGATTTGCTTGTTGCTAACGCAGCCCTGAGGTAGCATGCTAAACTATTATATTTGTATGAAAACAGGGTTGTTACTCGTGCCATTAGCTACTTTTTTACAAAAATCACCAATGGTTGTTTTGGCAATTATTGCATCGTTATTAGCCTATCAGCTGGCTATTTTAACATGGGCATTTGTGCCTGATCAGAAACCTGCTTTGTTATGGAAGCCGGTTGCGAGTAATAAGCAACAAAAAGGTTCGCAAGTTAATACATCGCAATTACAACAGCAACATCTGTTTGGCGTTAAAGCAAAAGAAGCGAAACCTGTCGTGCCTAAAACGACCATTGATAATGCACCTAAAACACGCCTAAACTTAAAATTAGTTGGTGTCGTCGCCGCCACAAACCCCAAAAATTCAAGTGTAATCATCGACCAAAAAGGTAAGCAAAGCAGTTACTTTATGGATTCAAAAATCGATGGTACAAGTGCAGTGATTACCCAAATTTATCAGGATCGTATTATTTTAAAAGTGGGTGGTGGCTATCAAACGTTGATGCTTGATGGCGTAGAAAAGCTCGATCAGCAACATAAAAATCATGAAAAGAATCGTCCGGCGAAGCCGAGAAAAAAAGATAATAAAAGCGTCTCAAAGCCAATTAAAGGCAAAGTGAAAACGGTTAATTTAGATCGTCAAGCGTTACTTAGTAACCCTGGGAAATTAACCGATTATATCCGCATATCTCCGGTACGAGAAAATGGTGTAGTAAAAGGCTACCGAGTTAAACCGGGTAAAGATAGAGCCCTTTTTGAAGCGTCTGGCTTAAAAAGCGGAGATTTAGCTGTTGAATTAAATGGGGTTGATTTAACGGATACGCAACAAGCATTTACTTTAATGAAAGAGTTTCCAACTATGACTGATATGACCTTGTCTGTTGAGCGTGGTGGGCAATTACATGAGCTGTATTTCAGCATCCCTTAGGGTGTGAGAACTTTTATTAAATTGTAACTTTACAAAATTAGTGACATCTGGAGTAGTATTAAATGGTATTTTTAGGGATGAAAAAGAGAGTTGGCAAACTGCTTAATTTAGGGCTTTTTGCGACCGTTTTGAGCGTTGGTTATGCTACTTCTGCAGTTGCCGCCGAGTATTCTGCAAGCTTTAAAAATGCGGATATTAACGAGTTTATCAATATTGTTGGTAAAAACCTCAATAAAACAATTGTCTTAGATCCAACAGTACGTGGCAGCATTAATGTGCGTAGTTACGACTTGTTGAATGAGAAACAGTATTATCAATTCTTTTTAAATGTATTAGAAGTATATGGTTTTGCTATCGTTGAGATGGAAAACGATATCATCAAGGTCATTAAAGCTAAAGACGCCAAAGTGTCTGCAATCCCTGTGGTTGATGATGGCAACCAGTACAAAGGTGACGAAATGGTTACCCGTGTTGTGCCAGTTACCAATGTTTCTGTAAGACAACTTGCGCCACTACTGCGTCAGTTAAATGATAATGCCGGGGGCGGTAACGTTGTCCATTACGATCCTTCTAACGTAATTATGATCACCGGCCGCGCAGCAGTGGTAAACCGTTTGGTTAAAATTATTGCGCGTGTTGATAAAGCTGGCGACCAAGAAGTTGATATCGTTAAACTTAAGTTTGCAAGTGCACTTGAGATGGTAAAAGTAATCAACTCGATTCAAAAGCCTGCCACAGGTGGCAAAAATACTACGCCAAGTATCTTAATGCCACGTCTAGTTGCTGACGAGCGTACCAACTCCCTTATTATTAGTGGTGAAAAGAAAACTCGCCAACGTATCATTGAACTGGTTAAAAAGCTGGACAATGAACTTAAGAATAATGGTAATACACGTGTTTTTTACTTGAAATATGCCAAAGCAGAAGAAGTGGTCAATGTATTAAAAGGTGTGAGTAAATCATTAGAAAAAGCAGAAGGTAAGAAAGCAGCAAGCGCTTCTAGCCGTTCAGAATTAAGTATTGAATCACATGAAGGAACCAACTCCGTTGTTGTTTCAGCACAGCCTGCCTTAATGTCATCACTAAGCAATATTATTCGTCAGTTAGATATTCGTCGTGCGCAAGTATTGGTTGAGGCGATCATCGTAGAAGTTTCAGAGGGTGACGGTATTAACTTGAGCGTACAATGGGCCTCACCCGTTGGCGGAACACAGTTCCAAGATAATGGTGTAACGACCGGTGAAGTGCTTGGCGCAGCTTATCAAGTGCGAAATGATGAAGATGATTTAAGTGCAGTTGTGAATGTTATTTCTAAAGTAGCCGGTGGTGTTGCCGGATACGTTGGTGATGACTGGGGTGTAATGTTGCAAGCAATTAGTACTAATTCATCATCTAATATCCTTGCGACGCCAAGTATTACCACCTTAGATAATCAAGAGGCAAGCTTTATTGTTGGTGACGAAGTGCCTGTATTAACGGGTGCAACCTCAAGCTCATCGAATGATAACCCTTTCCAGACCATTGAGCGTAAAGAGGTCGGTATAAAATTAAAAGTAACACCGCAGATCAATGATGGTGATGCGGTACAGCTGGTAATTGAGCAGGAGGTTTCAAATATTAAAGGTGAAACTTCAGTAGATGTTATTTTTGCTACGCGCTCAGTAAAAACTAGCGTTTTAGCGAAATCGGGAGAAACCATTGTTATTGGTGGTTTAATTGATGAGAAAGTTAGCGAAAGTGTTAGTAAAGTTCCTCTATTAGGCGACATTCCATGGTTGGGTCACTTGTTTAAATCAACTAAGAGCAGTACTGAAAAACGTAATTTAATGATTTTCTTACGCGCGACCATTATTCGAGATGATCAAACGATGAGTAACCTGAGTACACGTAAATACGGTCTAATGCGTGAGATTCAATTAGGTCGTCGTGAAGATGGCATTGGTCTAATGCCTAATACAAACGCACCAGTATTACCGGCATGGGGTGAAAGTCATGAAATAAACCCTGCTGATTTTCTTCCAGAGAAAACACGTGCTAAAGCTCAGCAAGAGTTAACTGAAAAAGAGCAATCTGCTGTGCTTGATGAGGGTGATAAGTAATGACTGCGCTTGATGTAGATGGATTAGAAGGGATCACTGACATGGTTTCAGACCATGCTGATGTGACCCCGCGTGGACAGCTACCCTTCCCGTTCTCTAAAAAGCATTCTCTAGTGGTGTTTTATGAGGGGGAGAAAAGCGAACTGTGTTTTAAAGAGATGCCAAGTGCAGATCTGCTATTAGAGGTGCGTCGCGTATTAGGGCATACCTTTAAATTGACCCAAGTCGACGAAGCTCGTTTTGATCACTTAGTTGGTATCGCTTATCAGTCATCTTCTTCAGAAGCGCAGCAACTGATGGAAGATATTGGTAGTGAAGACTTCTTTACACTAGCAGAGGAGCTTCCGGGCGAAGAGGATTTACTTGAAGCAGAAGATGATGCCCCTATTATCAAATTGATCAATGCCATGCTGGGCGAAGCGATCAAAGAGGAAGCATCGGATATTCATATTGAAACCTTTGAAAATTCATTAATCATTCGTTTCCGTGTGGATGGCGTTTTACGTGAAATCCTTAAACCGCAACGTAAATTAGCCGCGTTACTGGTTTCGCGTATTAAAGTTATGGCGAAACTTGATATTGCTGAAAAACGTATTCCACAAGATGGTCGTATTTCACTGCGCATCGGTGGCCGTGCTGTAGATGTGCGTGTATCGACGATGCCTTCAAGTCATGGCGAACGTGTCGTATTACGTCTGCTTGATAAAAATGCGATTAAATTAGATTTAGATACCTTAGGAATGACCACCGCGAATCATCACATGTTGCGTGATCTTATTCATAAGCCACACGGTATTATTTTGGTGACGGGCCCAACGGGTTCGGGTAAAAGTACCACCTTGTATGCCGGCCTATTAGAAATTAACTCGCGCGATCGCAACATCTTAACTGTTGAAGACCCGATTGAGTATGCGATTGATGGCATTGGTCAAACGCAAGTAAACAGTAAAGTAGATATGACCTTTGCGCGCGGTTTACGTGCCATTCTTCGTCAAGATCCCGATGTGGTTATGATTGGTGAGATTCGTGATTTAGAAACTGCACATATTGCGGTACAAGCGAGTTTAACGGGTCACTTAGTATTATCAACATTGCATACTAATACCGCTGTTGGTGCGGTCACACGTCTGCGTGATATGGGGGTTGAACCTTTCCTACTCTCTTCGAGTATTCTCGGAGTATTGGCACAACGATTGGTGCGCCGTTTATGTAAAGAGTGTCGCGAAGCTCATCCTGCTACAGAAAAAGAGCTACAGATTTTAAATATGAAAGCTTCAGATAACCCGATGGTTTATCGTGCGATAGGTTGTCCGAAATGTAATAACAGCGGTTATAAAGGGCGTACCGGTATTCATGAATTGTTAGTAGTGACTGATGAAGTGCGTGAGCTGATACAAAATGGAGCCAGTGAACAAGCTGTTGAAAAAGTGATTCGTAAAACCTCTGCCAGTATTCGTGATGATGGCCTTGCTAAAGTATTAGATGGCCAGACAACACTGGAAGAGATCTTACGTGTAACAAGAGAGGATTAAGGTGGCAACTTTTGCTTATAAAGCCTTTGATGCGAATGGCAAACAGAAAAAAGGCACATTAGAGTCTGACTCTGGACGCCTCGTACGACAACAGTTACGTGCAATGGGTTTAACCCCTATTGAAGTTGAGCCTGTTGCAAACAAAGCTACAAAATCAGGCTCAAATTTATTGCGCAGTAAAATTAAAACCTCTGAATTAGCACTTATTACACGTCAGCTTTCAACATTGGTTGCTTCCTCTATTCCTATTGAAGAGTGTCTAGGCGCGGTTGCAGATCAATGTGATAATCCGAAAATAAAAACCATGGTCTCTTCGGTGCGTAGTGCAGTGATTGAAGGTAATACACTGGCTGACAGTATGCGTGGTTTTCCGCTTATCTTTGATAACCTCTTTTGTGCGATGGTAGCAGCAGGTGAAAAATCGGGGCATCTTGATAAAGTATTAGATCGCTTGGCTGATTATGCAGAGCAACGCCAAGAGATGAAAAGTAAAATGATGCAGGCGATGATCTACCCAATTGTTTTAACTTTAGTTGCTGTGTCGGTAGTGGCTATTTTGCTTACCTCTGTAGTACCTCAAGTTATTGGCCAATTTGAACATATGGGTGCTGACCTCCCTGGATCAACACAATTCTTGATTGCTGCTAGTGATGCCTTAAGTGATTATGGATTGTATTTTGTCATCTTTGTTATTGGTTGTATTTTTGCCCTGAAATTATGGCTAAAAAAAGAAAAAAACCAACTTCAGTTTGATCAATATCTCTTAAAAGCGCCAGTGATTGGACGTGTTGCCAATGAACTAAATACCGCCCGTTTTGCACGTACGTTAAGTATATTGAATAGTAGTGCGGTACCATTATTAGAGGCGATGGGGATTGCCGGCAACGTGCTTAGTAATCAATTTATTCGTCTGAAAGTAGGCGAGGCGACCAACTTAGTACGCGAAGGAACGAGCCTGGGTCGTTCACTTGAGAGTACCAAGCTTTTTCCACCTATGATGTTGCATATGATTGCCAGTGGAGAAAGAAGTGGAGAATTAGGCAATATGTTGGAACGATCTGCAGATAATCAGGACAAACAGTTCTCGGCACAGGTAACTGTTGCATTGGGGATTTTTGAACCTGCACTTGTTGTTTCAATGGCGGGTGTGGTGTTGTTTATTGTTGCTGCTATCCTGCAACCAATTTTACAGCTTAATAATATGGTATCAGGCTAATTGTCTTTTCTGATGCTATGACATTTATATTTAATTTTTGATAAGGAAATATCGTGAAACATAATAATAAAAAACAGACCGGTTTTACATTGCTAGAAATCATGGTTGTTATCGTGATTCTTGGGGTACTTGCTTCAATGGTTGTACCAAACTTAATGGGTAATAAAGATAAAGCTGACCGTCAAAAAGTGGTTTCAGATATCATTGCATTAGAAAATGCACTCGATATGTACCGATTAGACAACAGTCGCTACCCAAGTACTGAACAAGGGTTAGAAGCATTACAAAGTAAGCCAAGTGGCGATCCTGAACCACGTAACTATCCAGAAGATGGTTACATCAAACGTTTACCAGAAGATCCATGGGGTAACGCTTACATTCTTGTTAGCCCTGGGGAAAAAGGGAAAATTGATGTGTTTTCAGTGGGTCAAGATGGTGAAGAAGGAACTGATGATGATATCGGTAACTGGAATCTTGATGGCAAAGAAGATAATTAATTAAACGTGCTTAAAGCTACCCCCACTTCCTATTTCCAGCAGGGTTTTACTTTGTTGGAAATCATGTTGGTTTTAGTCTTGATCGGAATGGCCTCGGTTGGTGTCATGATGGCCATGCCCCAGCATACCAATGAAAAAGAGAGTGTGGACTGGCAAGCACAACGCTTCAGCACTTTATTACAGTTTGCTGAAGATGAAGCGCTAATATCAGGAAAAGAGTTAGCGCTTGTTTTTAAAGATAATACTTATCGATTTGCAGCTTACGACTATGAAACTAAAAAGTGGTTGGCGCTAGAATCGGAACAAATTGGCGAGATTATTGAAATCCCTGAATCGATGCGTTTTGAATATACGTTGTTAGGCTCTGTGTGGGATGAGATAGAAACGCAAGATGATGACGTTTTTATCGATGAAGAATATTTAGTACAAATAGACGGCGATGAAGACGAAGTAAAAAGCTTAGAGCCTCAAGTCTTTATTATGTCTAGCGGTGAAGTGACTCCTTTTCGAGTGATGTTTGTGGAGGCTGATACAGGGCCTGATAAACGTAAAAGTCTATTGGAAGTGAGTATGAGTGGCGCAATAACAAACCCAGAGTCGGATGAGCAATGAACTGGTTTCGTTCGGTTAAAAAACAGCAAGGGATGACGCTTTTAGAGGTAATGTTAGCACTGGTGATTATGGCCACCTCTGGCGTGGCAGTAATGAATGCAGCTTCTGGTGCATTAAATAGCCAATCGCACTTACAAAACAAAACCTTTGCGTTATGGGTTGCGAGCAATCGTTTAACTGAAATTAAATTACAAAAAATATGGCCTGCTGCAAGCTGGCGGTATGATACGACAGAGCTTGCCGGTGTCACGTGGTATTTACGTTACAAAAGTGTTGAAACTGGCGATGCAAATTTTAAAGCGTTAGATATCGAGGTTAGTGATGTTGAGCGTGGCCGTGCACTCGCTTATATGAGGACTTACATTGCAAAACCGTAACGCTTCTAGGCGAATACAAGGGTTTACGCTTTTAGAAGTACTTATCGCTATCTCTATTTTCGCATTAATGAGTATGGCGGCGTATCAAGTGTTACAAGGTGTTATTCGTAGCGGTGAGTTAAGTAAGCGGCACAGTGATAATCTCATACAAATACAGCGCGCGATGTTGATTATTGAACAAGACTTTACGCAAATTATTGCACGTGCTTCGCGAGATGAAAGTGGCGATAGTGAAAATATTCGTCTACTGACAGCGGGAAAATCTCGCTTTGACTCAGAAGATGAAGGCATTGAGTTTACCCGCTTAGGCTGGGCCAACCCATTAAATTTGTTACCTCGTTCCAATTTGGTGCGTGTACGTTACCGACTTTTTGATGGGCAACTACAGCGTCAGTATTTTTTATACCCAGATATTGTGGCTGGGCAAAAACCTGAAACACAGATTTTACTTGAGGATGTTGAAAAACTGTCTTTCCGATATTGGTCTGAAGGGTGGAAAACATCGTGGAATGATGGCAAAAAACTACCAACTGGTATCGAGATAAGTTTTACCAGCAAACAATTTGGTGAAATAAGTCGCATGTTTCTTGTCTCTGAAAGTAAGGCTGGCAAGTAATGAGACAAGTAATGCAAAAGCAACGCGGTATTGCACTCATTACAGTGTTAATGATTTTAGCCATCATGGTCACCATTGCCTCGACAATGACAGGCCGTTTGACTTTGAGCTTGAAGCGTACAGAAGGGCTTATTTTTTCACAAAGTGTATATTGGTATGGGCAAGCTGCTGGTGACTTTGGGCGCATGGTTTTAAATCAGGACTTCAGTGACAGTGATGTAGTCAGTTTAGATCAAAACTGGGCAATGCCTGATATGGTTTTCCCGCTTGAAAATGGCAGTATTGCAGGCGACTTTAAAGATATGCGTAGCTGTTTTAATCTCAATGCTTTAGATGTAAAAGATCAAGGCAATGTGCGTGCTACACCTGTCACACAGTTTCAGGCTTTATTAGAAGCAATTGGTGTCAACGACTACACCTCAGAGATGATTGCTGAATCGGCACGTGACTGGGTTGATCAAGATGATATTAGTAATGCGGCGCAAGGCGCAGAAGACAGTATTTACCAAGCGCGCGCAGTCTCTCATTTAGCGGGTAATAACATGATGGTAGACATCAGTGAATTACGTGCAGTGCAAGGTGTAGGGCAAAAGATTTATGAACGAATTGAACCATATCTTTGTGCTATTCCAAGCGTTGATCAAAAGATTAATGTAAATACTGTCAAGGTGGAACATGCTGCAATTATTTTTGCCATTTTTGATCGTGATTTTGACTTGGCATTAAGTGACTTTACGCGTGTATTAGAAGAGAGGCCGATCAGTGGCTGGAATAATATTGATGATTTCTTAGCTAACAGTGTTTTTAGTGGTTTAGCGATTTCGGAAGAGATAAAAAAACAACTCAGTGTGAGTAGTGAGTATTTTCAATTAAATGGTGCGGCCGAGTTTGAAGATCGTATTACCGCAGTACAGATATTATTTGAAATGGATTCAAACAAGGCCAAAGTGATCCGATACCAATCGGGCGGGCTTAAATAGATGGAGAGTATAGGTGAGTGAACGATTAATAATCCGCCTAGCAAGTGAAGCTTCGCAAAAACAGCATTGGCTGATCTGGTCTGATAGTGAAAAAGAGATCATCGCATCGGGCGAAATTGATAATGCTGAACAGCTAAAAACATTAACTGAAAAAGCAGCCACGCGTCATGTTGTCTGTTTGTTACCAGGTGTTGATGTTGCCATTAAAGCCGTGCCAATCACGGGAACATTCAACCGTCAGATGCAACAAGCTTTACCTTATTTGATTGAGGAAGAGTTAGCTGGTGATGTTGAAAAATTACACTTTACTGTCGTTGCTAAACGTACCGATATGGTGCATGTTGCGGTATGTGATAAACAGCGTATGTATAACTGGTTAGGTTGGTTAGCAGATGCACAAATTGTATGTCGACAGTTTATCCCAGAAGGGCTGACGTTGCCTTTTCCTGCAGACAGAAACTGGCAGGCAGTGCAGTTGGACAATTACTGGATTGTTCGTGAGAGCAAAGAGGTTGCATGGAGCTGTGAGCTTTCCATGCTTGATGTGATTTTAGCCAGTAAAATCGAAGAAGATAGTAAGCAGATCATCGAAAGTTATAGTCCCATCTTAGAAGATCACCGTGGTGATTGGATGAATGATTTCCCAACTATGCCAATGGAATTATTAACGTCAGGGACTATTGGTTGTAAAATTAACCTCCTAACTGGTGAATTCAAAGTAAAAAAAGCGGTTAATCAAAATTTATTAAAATGGCGATTACCGGCAATTTTGGCTGCTTTATTCTTTGTAGTTAGTTGCATTAACTTATATATCGAAAGCTATAAAGTAGAAGCACAGGTTGACCTTGTAAAAGGACAAGTCGAAAGTGTTTATAAACTGGCTTTTCCAAACCAAAGTAAACTTGCTTATTCACGCATCAAACGAAAATTAACCACCATGCTTGGTGAAATTAATGAGGGTAATGGATCGGCGCAATTCTTAGAGATGCTTGATGATCTTGCGCCTGTATTTAAAAACAATAAACAGCTCACGCCAAGCACGTTGAAATATGATGCTCAAAAGCAGGAGATGCGAATTCTTGCTGTTGGTGCTAACTTCCAAGCATTTGAAAAGTTTGCAAGCGCATTACCTAAGCCTTATGCAGTGCAACAGGGCGCATTAAACAGCAGTAAAAACCAAGTAAGCGGTTTACTGACAATAAGGAAAGAGTAGCCATGGAACAATTTAAAGCGTGGTGGGAAAGCATTTCGCCAAGAGAACAGCAACTCGCTGTAGCCAGTGCGGTTGTGATAGGCATTGCAGTATTGTATTGGGGTATTTGGACGCCACTATCAAATCAGTTAAGTGAAGCCCAAAAACAATTAACGCGTGCTGAAACAAGACTGGCCTGGACACAAGAAAAAGCAACGCTATTACTCAAGTCCGGTGCAGGTAAAGCGACTAAAAGACGTGGTAACTTGACACAAATTTTAAATAGTAGTGCAAGACAAAACCAGATAACCTTTTCTCGTATCGTCAATAAAAAAGATAAGATTGAAGTGTGGATAAATGAAGTAGAGTTTGATGCTTTTTTAGCATGGCTGACCAAGCTGAGTAATCAACATGGTGTTGCCGTCTTAAATGCAGATTTAGCAAAAACCGATCGTACCGGTTATGTCAAAGTTAACCGCCTGTTACTTGGCTATTAATAGGTGAGAGAACCATTATGAAATTAAAAATTAGTTTAGCGTTTGTAGCGCTTTATCTTATCTCGTTAGTGCTTACTGCACCGGCAAGTATGATAACGCGGTTTATTCCTGCTGATGCAGGTATTCAAGTCGGTTATGTTTCTGGGTCAATCTGGAACGGAAAACTGTCACAGGTTGATTATCGTAATCAATTTCAATTGCAAAGAGTTACTTGGCAATTTGATTGGTTGGCACTGCTGACCTTAAAGCTCAAAGCAGATATTAAATTTAATAATGGCCGTAAAATATTGAATGGGACAGGAGCTGTGGCCTATGGCTTTTCAGGTTTGACTTTATCCGACGTTAATGTGGATATGAAAGCAACTGAAATTATTCCTTATTTAAAACTACCTGTGCCTGTGACACCATCTGGTAAATTTACGCTAGTAATTGAAAATGCGACACAGGATTTACCCTACTGTAGCGAGTTAGATGGCTATTTAGTGTGGCATGAAGCCAGAGTAAAAAGCCCAATGGGTAATATTGATTTCGCTACTCCAAGTGTAGACTTAAGTTGTTCAGAGGGGAATTTGGTAGCTTCTTTAAAGCAACATTCAGAGCAACTTACCACTAATGCCAATATTTTATTACTAGAGGGTGGTGCGTATCAGCTTCAGGGTAATATTATTGGACGTGAAAAACTTGACCCATCAATTTTACAAGCTCTTTCATGGCTTGGGCCGAAAGATGAATCGGGTGCTACTGCGCTTAATTTCAAAGGACGATTATAGTTCAATGAATCGTAATGCTTATCTTGCTTTCTTGGTTGTCATATTATCTGGTTGTTTTAACAATGAAAGTCAGCAACTGAGTCATCTCTATGATGATGGTAACGATCAAGCGGAAGCACTTTTAAAAGGTGCTGAACATATCGAATTTTTATATAAACAACAACGTGGTGGTGTATTAGTCACCAGCGTTGGGCGCATTACAAAGATATTGGATAATCAACAAACGCCATATGTTTCGCAACGTATACTTATTCGCCTCAGTTCTGGTCGAAAGATACTGATTCAGCATAACCTCAACGAAGCTCCAGCAGTAAATAATTTAGCGATAGGTGAAATGATCACTTTTAGTGGAATTTATAACTGGAATAGCCAAGGCGGTATGATCAATGCCACACATCAAATAGCTGATCTTCCCCAGCGCTCTGGTTGGTTAAAATATCAAGACATTACTTACCAATAGGTTTATTAACCTTAATTCTGACTAATGGAAGCGTTATCGTTTTTTGAGCCAGAGAATGATGATTTTTAATATACAGCGCCGTTATAGCAAACGAAATAAATCGCTGATCTATTTTACTGGTTAAAATATCTCATCTCTTCGTGAGCTTTCTCAAATGTAATAACCATTTACCCTTTCGGCTAAGTTATTTTCCAGCGCAAAATTTGGCTTACATGCTCCTTTCGATTGGTATTAGCTTTGCGTAATTCAAGGTGAATAATCGTCACAATAACGGGTTATTGGTAGATGATTTAACGCCAAAATTCGCGCAAATAACAATATCGTAACGTTTTGCTTATCCATAAATGAGGTTTATTACTCAGATCGCTAGAATATTACTCTGTATAGATATACACTGTGTATGTTTACAGTCAATAATTGATAGCGGGGTAAGTAATGAAAGATTTAACTAAACGCCAAGGTGAAGTATTAGATGTGATTAAAGATTGCATCAATAAAACGGGCATGCCTCCAACGCGCGTTGAGCTGGCAAAAATTCTTGGATTTCGAAGTGCCAATGCAGCAGAAGAGCACTTAAAAGCTTTGGCCCGTAAAGGCGCAATTGAAATTTTATCGGGTACCTCACGTGGTATTCGTATTGTTGAAGAGCATAAAAGCAATGTTATCCCCATTGAAGAGGGATTGCCTTTAGTGGGCATGGTTGCTGCTGGTGAGCCAATTTTGGCTGCTGAGCATGTAGAGTCTCATTATGATGTTGATCCTGCTCTATTTCACCCCGCTGCTGACTTTTTATTACGCGTGCAAGGCGAGAGTATGAAAGATATCGGTATTATGGATGGTGATTTGCTCGCGGTGCATAAAACCAAAGATATTAATAACGGACAAGTTGTTGTTGCCCGAGTTGAAGACGATGTGACCGTGAAGCGTTTTTACCGCGAAGGCAGTCAAGTGACATTAAAAGCGGAAAATGTTAAATTCTCTCCTATTAAAGTAGATCTTGAACATCAAGTTTTTGATATCGAAGGGATCGCCGTGGGTGTGATTCGTACCGCTGATTGGATGTAGGAAAAATAATGAAAAAAGGTTGGGTAATTGGTTTGCTTGTGGTCGCCACAGCACTGCTGGGGTTTATACTATTTAATTCAGTAAAAAATATTTCCGATAACCCTTCCTTGGTATTACAGAAAGAGGGTAAGCGGTTACCCGATTTCAAATTTGAAATGGCTAATAAACAGACATTTACCAACCAAAATTTACAAGAACATTGGACACTTTTTTTCATTGGCTATACCTTCTGCCCTGATATCTGTCCAACTACTTTATCTGATTTAGATCGTGTCTACCCTGAATTAAGCAAGCCCCCATACGAGAATGTACAAATTGTTTTCGTTTCTGTTGATCCTAATCGAGATAAAGCCAATAACCTTGCTGAATACGTGAATTATTTTAATCCTGCCTTTATTGGCACCACTAGTACCCATGAAAAACTGTTCCCATTTTCACAGGATCTCGGGCTTATTTATAGCATCGTTGAAGAGGGCGATAATAAAGATGATTACTATCTAGTCGATCATAGCGCTTCCCTGGTACTAGTAAATCCCCAGGGCGAGCATCAAGCAACCTTTAAAGCGGTATTGAATGAAGATGGTATTCCTCATGTGGATATGGACTTGATGGTAGAAGATATCCACAAAATCATCGAGCTAAATCGATAGCGACTAAACGAACGGTCGATTTTTATTAATCGGCCATTACCTACTTTGTAAGCGTTATCATGTTAAAAAGTGCCTTTCTAAATTTCAGTAATCATCAAAAAATTTTCGCCATTGCTTTACCAATGATGCTCTCTAATATTAGTGTGCCTTTGCTAGGGCTAGTTGATACTGCAGTGATAGGTCACCTACCTGAGTCCTATTATCTCGCGGGTGTTGCGGTGGGGTCGATGGTAGTGACATTAACCTTCTGGATTTTAGTCTTTTTACGTATGTCGACTACTGGACTTGTGGCACAAGCGGTAGGGGCGAAAGATCATCTACAGGTATTACGCCTGTTAATGCAATCCATGTTTATTGCTTTGCTACTTGCGCTTACCATTCTGATGTTGCAAAGCCTCATTTCTGGTATCGCTTTTCATTTTGTACAAGGGAGTGAAAAGGTTCTATTTTATGCACAACAATATTTTGATATACGTATCTGGAGTGCGCCAGCAGCCCTATTGAATATGGTGCTACTAGGTTGGCTATTAGGCATGCAAAACGCCAAAGCACCGATGTTACTGTTGATCGTAACCAATAGCGTTAATATTCTCTTAGATATTGTATTCGTAGTATTTTTTGAGTGGGGTGTAGCAGGTGTTGCATGGGCCTCATTGTGTGCTGATTATATTGCCCTTACCTGTGGTCTTTGGATTGTCTACCGACTTGCTCGGCCCTTTTATAAAAAAGGCGATTTTACTCGCCTAAAAAAAGAAGCGATTCGCATTGAAGCACTTGCCCCTTTTATTCTTCTAAATCGTGATATTTTTATTCGTACTTTATGTTTGCAGGTAACTTATACCTTTATGACAATGCAGGGTTTAAAATTGGGTGATGATATAGTATCAGCTAATTCAGTATTGATGCACTTTTTGCTTATTATCTCTTTCTCTATGGACGGGTTAGCCTATGCAGTAGAAGCGTTAGTAGGTAAAAATATTGGTAGACGTTGCTTGGATAAATTAAAAGAGAGTATCTATTTGACTCTCTTTTGGGCGTTTATTTTTAGCCTATTACAGCTATTAGGTTTTTATCTTTTTGGTGTTTGGATAATTGAACAGATCACCTCCATTAAAGCAGTGCAGCTCGAAGCGATCAATTACCTCCCATGGTTAATATTGATTCCGCTTACTTCGATGTTGGGGTTTGTTTTTGATGGCGTATTTATTGGTATGGCACGTGGTACTGAGATGCGTAACAGTATGTTGTTTTCATTGCTGGTGGTGTATTTTCCTGCTTGGTTTCTGTTTGCAGAAACAGGCAATCATGCGCTTTGGATCGCGATGAATGCCTTCATGTTGGCACGTGGCCTGAGCTTATGGTGGATCTTTAGAAAATTAGAGCGTAAGCAACAGTTAATCCTTTAAAGATTTACTCCAAAATAGAGCACTACCATGTGTCGGATCTAGCTGATAATCAGAATACCCCTGTTTAATATAGGCATTTTTAGCGATCTCATTGCCAGAAAGCACCTCAAGCGTTATTTTACAATAATCACGTTGCTTAGCTATTTTCTCAATTTCAGTGAACAATAGGGTCGTTAACCCTAAACCTCTAAACTCCTTAAATACTGCAACATCATGGATATTAAACAGTGGCTTACAAGCAAATGTTGAGAATCCTTCAATGGCCGTTAGTAGTGCGGCTGGTTGCTTATCTTTAAATACCAACAAAATAACCACATCGCTACGTTTTAATAATGTACTCACTAAGTTCTGCTTGGCGAAATCAGATAGATCTTCAGCGCCTCCCATCGGATCACATGCGTAATGTGACATAAGAGTTAAGTACGCATTTGCATGCGCTTCATTGGTTAAATCGGCTTCAACAATAGTAAACATTTCAGGTCCTTATATTCATTTGGAGCTTTGATACTATCATCAATCATCAATTGGGGTTAGATAATAAATGTGTGTTCACTTGAAAATGATGTTAGACTTCTAGATGGCTAAATTAAAGTTATTAATCTATGGAGTTGCTAATGCCTATTCGTATCCCTGATGATCTACCTGCTTCTGGTATTTTAAAATCTGAAAATATCTTTACCATTTCTGAATCGCGTGCAAGCCATCAAAATATTCGCCCACTTCGTGTTTTAATTTTAAATTTAATGCCAAAAAAAATTGAAACTGAAACGCAATTAATGCGCTTGTTATCTAATACTCCCTTGCAAGTTGATATTGAATTGGTTCGAGTAGATGCACGTGCTTCTCGTAACACGCCACAGGAACACCTTGATAAGTTTTATGGTGATTTTGACCGTGTTAAAGACCAAAAGTGGGATGGCTTTATCATCACAGGCGCACCATTAGGTAAAATTCCTTTTGAAGATGTTTACTATTGGGATAAATTTAAAGAGATTGTTGATTGGTCTCACCACAACGTCACCTCAACACTTTTCCTATGCTGGGCAGCACAGGCCGCGCTTAATCACCTTTTTGATATCAAAAAAGAGACGCGTAAAAAGAAACTTTCTGGTATTTATAAGCATACAACCTATAACCATCACCACCCTTTAGTTCGAGGTTTTGATGATCAGTTTTGGGCGCCACTGTCTCGTTTTGCAGAGTTTAATGCCAAGGCGATCAAAGCCAATAGCGACCTGACTATTTTTGCTGCCGAAGCGGAAGCAGGGGTATATTTAGCCGCTAGCCCCGATTGCCGTCAGGTATTTATTTCTGGTCACCCTGAGTATGATGCAAATACTTTAAATAATGAGTATCTCCGTGATCTTGATGAAGGGCTAAAACCTGAGTTACCAGCTAATTATTATCCAGAAGATGATGAGAACCAAATTCCGCGTGCTAAATGGCGTAGTCACGGTAACTTATTGTATAGTAACTGGTTAAATTATTGTGTTTATCAGGTCACGCCATACGACCTTAATGAGCTAAAATAAAAACTGTGATATAGCTTAAAAAGCGTTTTTAAAACTACCTTTTTTTATTGGCATTAATTAGCTTACATTCTACACTTATTAGTAATTCAATGAGTGAGAGGAGATTAAAAATAGTACCTAGCACAGCAATCAATGAATGGCCTTTTAGGCAACTGACAACTCACGAAGTTCGACATAATAGATGCAACTTCACCTCGCTTTAATTGCGAATATTGTCAGAAGATTTTTTTGTTGAGAATCTAAAATAAAGAGGAGGAGCATTATTACTTCTTATCAGTTTTTAGTAAGGCATACACCCACTTTGAAGTTATCTAGGTAACTTATTTGTCCAACGGGACACTCGGGAAAAGCCTTTTTTGTTTTATCAGTTAGCTAAGTGAGTAACAGTTAAAATAAAATGCTGGTTGTCGATTCAATCATTACATGGAGGAATAATTATCAGTACTTCATATCAGTTTTTAGAGAAGCGTAATAAATTTCTGGGGATTGTTTTTTTAAACAGCTCAACGCCTTAATAGGCTTTTTAGTTATGCTTCTTTACTACACGTGATAGTTGGTTATAAATTAAATATTTATTGTTTTAGTGTGGATTTTTCACGTTACCATCTTTATTAGCAAGTCTGTTTTTTGTAAACACTTTCTTGATTTAAGTTTATGTTTATTAAGGCAATGGAGTAGAAATGCTTAAGGAAGGCGAAAGATGAGAAGCACTGGAAGGTAAACTTATTTAATATAATGACATTACAAACGCTCTTTTAAGATAAAGCGAACTTGTTTAAGTTCGCTTTTTTTATGTCCTAAATTTATCACTCGATTTTCTCACGTTGTTTATAGAAATATTTCAATTTAATGATCACGCATAGAGAAGTACTGTTTGTCACTTTTATGTTAAACTTCGCGTTCTATTTTTATGAATAAGACGTAAGGGAACATAATGTCAGTCAGCGATCGCAGTGCATTAATCAAATCACAGCTAGAAAAACACATCCTGCTTATTGATGGTGGTATGGGTACCATGATTCAAGATTATAAGCTTGAAGAGAGCGATTACCGTGGTGAACGCTTTGCGCAGTGGAAATGTGATGTTAAGGGTAATAATGACCTGCTCGTTTTAAGCCAGCCACATATCATTGAAAATATTCATAAAGAATATTTAGACGCCGGTGCCGATATTCTTGAAACGAATACCTTTAATGCGACAACGATTGCAATGGCTGATTATGAGATGGAATCGCTGTCTGCTGAAATCAACCGAGAAGCTGCGCGCATTGCACGTAAAGTGGCAGACCAAAAAACGGCTGAAACACCAGATCGCCCTCGTTTTGTTGCCGGTGTTTTAGGCCCAACTAACCGTACTTGTTCTATCTCTCCTGATGTAAATGACCCCGCTTTTCGTAATGTCACTTTTGATGAGTTAGTTGAAGCTTATACAGAGTCGACTTTAGCGTTAATCGAAGGGGGCTCTGACCTTATTCTTGTTGAAACTGTTTTTGATACGTTAAATGCAAAAGCCGCCGTGTTTGCGATTAGTGGTGTTTTTGATCAGTTAGGTTATAAGTTACCTGTGATGATTTCTGGCACTATTACCGATGCCTCTGGTCGAACGCTATCAGGTCAAACCACCGAAGCATTCTATAACTCACTGCGCCATATTGAGCCAATCTCATTTGGTTTAAACTGTGCATTAGGCCCTGATGAATTACGTCAATATGTAGCGGAGATGTCGCGTATCTCTGAAACCTATGTTTCTGCGCACCCTAATGCTGGTTTACCTAACGCCTTTGGTGAATATGATCTTGAAGCTAAAGAGATGGCAACACATATTAAAGAGTGGGCTGAAAGTGGCTTTTTGAATTTGGTTGGTGGTTGCTGTGGAACAACTCCTGCGCATATTCGCGCTATGTATAAAGCGGTTGAAGGTATTACACCCCGTGCGATTCCTGAAATAGAGGTTGCATGTAGACTGAGTGGTCTCGAGCCATTAACGATCAGTAAAAGTTCGTTATTTCAAAACGTAGGTGAACGTACCAATGTTACCGGTTCAGCACGTTTCAAGCGTTTAATTAAAGATGAACTTTATGATGAAGCCTTAGATGTTGCACTGCAACAGGTAGAGGCGGGCGCTGATATTATCGATATTAATATGGATGAAGCGATGCTTGATTCATTGTATGCGATGAAGCGTTTCTTAAACCTATGTGCCTCTGAACCGGATATCTGTAAAGTGCCAATTATGGTCGATTCTTCTAAATGGGAAATTTTAGAAGAGGGGCTTAAGTGTGTGCAAGGTAAAGGTATTGTTAACTCAATCAGCATGAAAGAGGGGGTGGACAACTTTATTGAGCAGGCCTCGCTGATTCGTCGTTATGGTTTCGCAGTTATCGTAATGGCCTTTGATGAAGTTGGTCAAGCTGATACGCGCGAACGTAAATTTGAAATCTGTCAGAAATCCTACGATATCCTAGTTAATCAAGTGGGTTTCCCACCTGAAGATATTATTTTCGATCCGAATATTTTTGCTGTTGCAACGGGGATTGAAGAGCATAACAATTATGCCGTTGATTTTATTGATGCAGTAAAAGACATTAAAGATAACTTACCGCATGCGATGATTTCAGGTGGTGTTTCCAATGTATCTTTCTCGTTCCGTGGTAATAACCCGGTGCGTGAAGCGATACATGCCGTATTCCTGTATTACTGTTTTAAAAATGGTATGGATATGGGCATCGTGAATGCCGAACAGCTTGCTATTTATGATGATATCCCTAAAGAGCTAAAAGATGCGGTTGAAGATGTTGTTCTGAATAAAAATCCTGATGCGACCGATGCGTTGCTTGATCTTGCTGAAAAATACCGTGATTCAGGGCAGGAAAAAATAGACGATGGCAGTGCTTTAGAGTGGCGTAACTTGCCAGTCAATGAGCGTATTGCACATGCCTTAGTAAAGGGTATCACCGAATTTATTGAAGAAGATACCGAAGTCGCACGTCAAAATGTAGATATGCCAATCGAAGTAATTGAAGGGCCGTTGATGGACGGTATGAATATCGTTGGTGATCTGTTTGGTGCTGGTAAAATGTTCTTGCCTCAAGTTGTTAAATCAGCACGTGTAATGAAGCAGGCAGTTGCCTACCTAAACCCTTATATTGAAGCGACTAAAGCGGTTGGTGATACCAACGGTAAAATCGTAATGGCGACCGTGAAGGGGGATGTACACGATATCGGTAAAAACATTGTTGGTGTTATTTTACAGTGTAATAATTATGAGATTATCGACCTTGGTGTCATGGTACCAACGGAAACGATTATTAAGACAGCGATTGCTGAAAATGCAGATATGATTGGTCTTTCTGGATTAATAACGCCTTCATTGGATGAGATGGTTTATGTTGCCAAAGAGATGCAGCGCCAAGGCTTAAAACTGCCGTTACTAATTGGTGGTGCAACTACCTCAAAAGCCCATACAGCAGTAAAAATAGAGCAAAACTACGATGAGCCTGTGGTCTATGTTTCGAATGCATCACGTGCGGTAGGTGTGTGTCAGTTATTGCTTAATGATAAAACCAAACCTGCCTTTGTTGCAAAGTTGAATACAGACTATGAGCGTGTTCGTGAACAGCATGCCAACAAGCGCCCACGCAGTAAACCTATCTCATTAGAACGTGCGCGTGGCAACGCAGCTAAAATTGATTGGACTACCTACGTGCCTCCTGTTCCTAATAAATTAGGTACTCAGGTGATTACTAAGATGTCGATTGATACCTTAAGTGAATATATCGATTGGACGCCTTTCTTCATGACATGGGGCTTAGCAGGAAAATACCCGCGTATATTGACCGATGAAGTGGTTGGCGAAGAAGCAACACGCCTGTTTGCTGATGCACAAAAAATGCTAGAAACAGTAAAAGCAGAAGGTGAAATTTCAGCATCTGGTATTGTGGGTATTTTCCCTGCGAATAGCGTTGGTGATGATATTGAAATATATACCGATGAGTCTCGCACTGAAATTGCACAAATCAGTAACCAATTACGTCAGCAAACTGAGAAAAAACCACCATTTGTTAACCATTGTTTAGCGGATTATGTTGCTCCTAAATCGTCAGGTGTTGCGGATTATATTGGTGCCTTTGCGGTAACGGGGGGGATTGGTGAGCGCGAAGTGGCAAATCGTTACAAAGAAAATAACGATGACTATAACGCTATTCTTGTGCAAGCTGTTTGTGACCGTCTTGCAGAAGCTTTTGCAGAATACCTACACCAACAGACACGTAAAGATTACTGGGGCTTTGCAGCCGATGAAACCTTAGATAATAACGACATGATCCGTGAAAAATACCAAGGCATTCGTCCAGCACCGGGTTATCCTGCTTGTCCTGAACATACGGAAAAACAGATCATTTGGGATTTGATGGACGTTGAAAAAGAGATTGGTATGGAGCTGACTTCTAGTTATGCAATGTACCCAGGCGCCGCAGTTTCTGGTTGGATATTCTCACACCCTGAAAGCCGTTACTTTGCAATAGCGCAAATACAGCACGATCAAGTGGAAGATTATGCACAGCGTAAAGGCTGGGATTTACTGACTGCCGAGCGTTGGTTAGGTCCAAACATTAGCTAGTTTTTTCATCTTCAAGATTGTAATAATGCTACCTTAATCGGTAGCATTATTATTTTTAGCCTTTATCGCTTTCTACATTTTGGTACTGCTCAGTTTTTATTAGGCGTGCAAAGCCACTCACTTCAACACGTTTAATGTTTCCCGCATCCACCACGACCTTAGCCTGCAATAATGAAGGGCTATCCATTGATGCCCCTTGCTCAAAAGTGAAAGTGGTCTGTTGTAAATGCTGATAAAGATAACAAGCTAAAGCGCCACATGCACTGCCTGTCGCAGATTCTTCTTCTATACCGACAAGTGGTGCAAAGTTGCGACAATTTGCTGTTATCGCGTTTGTTGGCGTATTTAATTCAAAGAGGTGTAAGCCAACAATGTCATGTGTCGAGCAAAAGGCCGTTATCTTTGTTAGATCGGGCGTGATGTTATCTAATATCCCGAGTGGAACTGGAATAATAAGATCGCAAAGGCCAGTTGATAACGCTTCAATAGGCAGTGTGGATGACAACTGTTCTGTACTGAGGTTTAACATCGGTGCAATTTGCTGAGCAGAAAAACCTTTCAGTCTCTTGGGGAGTTGTTGTTGCATGGTCACTAAACCATTGGATGCTATTGTCACTGTAAAAATACCGGCCTGTGTAATAAAACGATAACTGCCTGTTGTTATCCTTTGTTGCTGGTGGAGTAAATAAAACAGTGCAAGGGTTGCGTGACCACAGAATGCGACCTCTTCAGTCGGTGTGAAAAAGGAGATAGAAAAGTCTACATTTTGAGGGGTATTAGTTTCCTCAGTGAAAGCACTTAAAAAAACCGTTTCAGAGTAGCCTAGGTAACTAGCAATCTGTTGTTTTTGATCTCGTGAAAGGTTATCGGCATCAAATACGACACCCGCTAAATTGCCTCCCAGAGCATTTTTGGTAAAAGCGCTGACGGTGTGCAGTGTAATGGTCAAATCAACTCCTTGATAACAACAAATGAAAAACATTCATTATTACAGTTGCGTCTGTTATGTAAACGTTTCCGTGTGATTTAGGGAAAAAGAGTTTCATTTTAAAAATAACTCATTTTTTAATTTTGATGTTACAAATAACTTTTTAGGCCTTCCTTTCTAGGCAATATCTCTCTATCATTAATGATCCATTTTTACAGTTGGTTACCTAGATGCCTAAGATCACTCAGCAAGACATTTCCACCAGTTTTGGTCGTAATATTATCGACCGCGGCAGCCGTTATTTTAAAGAGAGCCGAGTATTATCTTGCGAGTTTGATGAACAAAATAGTAAGTTAAGTGGTAGCGTTAAAGGTAGCTCTGAAACGCCTTATCAAACCAGTGCTACGATCAAGCCTTCGAATAAAGGTGGTTTTATTATCCACAGTACCTGCTCTTGCCCTGTGGGTTGGAACTGTAAACATGCCGTTGCACTCTTGCTTGCTTATCAAGCAGATACTCCAAATTATAATATAGAAAACAGCTACCAAACTTGGTTTGAAATGTTGCAAGGGCAATTAGATAAAAAACAACCTGCGCCTGTTGTTAGTGCCTACGAAGGTTACTTTCGTCTCTCCTTTGTAAAAACGGCCTACAACCACGCATTACAATATATTCAAGTGGAATATGGCTCGGTGCGTTTTCTAAAAAGTGAAAATGTCAGTGTCTTTGCAGAAAAAGATCTTATTTCAGTGGTTGATAATGAAACTTGGATGGAAAGTTATAAGTGGGTAAAACCTGAAGATATTAGTATTTTACAACTGTTACTTGCTAAAGAGGGGCGAGTTACTAAGCTAGCAAAAACCACATTACATACTCAGCATGATCAGCTTGCTCTACAGCAAATATTAACCACAGGACGCTGTTTCTGGCGTGAAATTACCCTGCCTTTGACTGAATCTGAGCCTAAAGCATTGCAATTAGACTGGCATGATGAAGAGGATTTAAAACAGCTTGATGTCTCACTATTAGGCTGTGAAAACTGGTTATTAATCCCAACGCCGACACCTTATTATATCGATACCGATAATGGTCAGATTGGTCAAATTGAGAGTGAGTTTGACCGTGATTGGATCCTTTCTCTGATTCAAACGCCACCTTTAGCGGCTGAGCAGTGTCAGCACTTTACAGAGCAAGTTTCTCTGCGTTTTCCACATGCAGTGCTACCTAATCCTATTCGTTATGCAACTCGTACCTTAGATGATTCATTACGCATCGAATTTAGTTTAACAAGCAAAATAGTGAAGGGTAACCCGCTATTTATCGCTCGCCTGTCATTCTTTTATGGAGAGTTGCGCTTAGACCCCAATGTACTTGACGATAAAACGCGTAATCAATTTATGTTAGAGGGTGAGATAGCAACTATACAGCGTGATGTTGAAGCGGAGATGATTGCACTTAAAGAGTATCAAAATCTATGCTTATTAGATCTATTTACCTACGATGATAAACAACCGAAATCCAACCAATTATTGGGTATTTTACCTCCTGAGCTTGGTGGTTCGCAGCAATTCCAATGGTTGTCTTTTCTGACCGCACACAAAGCACGTTTAGAAGTATTAGGTTGGCAGTTTAATATCGACAGCGATTTGGTATTAGAAAGTGAGCAGATTGATAGCATCGATATCGCCATTGCTGAGCAAGGGCATTGGTTCGATTTAGGCGTATCGATTGAAGTTGAAGGTAAACGTATTGAGCTATTACCACTGTTATTGGAATGGTTACGTAATAACGAAGACTGGCAGCAAAACAATTTTGATATTTTATTAGCACAAGCTAATGGGCGTCCTTTGCGTGTGAAACGTAGCTCGATTCAGCCGATCTTGTCGATTTTACAAGAGCTGGGTGAGGTGAATAATGACAATATCAAGTTGCCTCAAAGCCAAGCTGCACTCTTAGCGCAGTTACCTGAGATAAACAGATGGGTGGGCGGTAGTCACGTGAAAGCGTTGGCAGATAAACTGACTAACTTTAGTGGTATCGAGGCGGTTGATCCTCCTACTGACTTGCAAGCAACTTTGCGTGATTACCAGTTAAGCGGATTAAATTGGTTAGTATTCTTAAATGAGTACGGATTTTCTGGCGTCTTAGCAGATGATATGGGCCTAGGTAAAACGGTTCAAACTTTGGCTTATCTACTTTATAAAAAACAACATCAGCAATTAGATAACCCTGCGATTGTGATTTGTCCGACCTCTTTAGTCGGGAACTGGGTCAATGAAGCGACAAAGTTTACGCCAGATCTATCGGTACTGGTGTTACATGGTGCGGAGCGACATAAACATTTTGATAGCATTGCTAATTATGATCTGGTGATCACAACTTACCCGTTGGTAGGGCGTGATTTTGCACAACTTGCGCCATTAACATTTTCTGATCTTATTTTAGATGAAGCACAAACCATTAAAAATCCGTTGGCTAAAATGACCAAAAGCATTAAACAGCTGAATGCTAAGCAACGTTTATGTTTAACGGGTACACCGATGGAGAATCATCTGGGTGAATTATGGTCGTTATTTGATTTCTTGATGCCCGGTTTCTTAGGCACGCACACCACTTTTAATCGTTTTTACCGTAAAGGCATTGAAGGTGAAGGCAATCAACAGGTGCAAGATTGGCTAATTCAGAAAACGCAGCCATTTTTACTGCGTCGTACTAAGGATGAAGTGGCAAAAGAGTTACCCGCTAAAACAGAAATTGTGCATAAAGTGGTACTGCCAAATGATCAGCGTACATTGTATGAGAGCATCCGTATTACGATGGAAGCGAAGGTACGTGACCTGTTAAAAGAGAAAGGCATGGCGCGAAGCCGTATTGAATTTTTAGATGCGCTGCTTAAATTACGTCAGGCTTGTTGCGATCCTCGTTTAGTGAAGCTTGAACATGCGCAAGGGATTAAAGGCTCTGCGAAGCTAGATTTCTTGATGGAGATTGTCCCTGAGATGATTGAAGAGGGCAGACGCATTTTAATCTTCTCTCAGTTTGCCACCATGTTAGGTTTAATTGGCGATGAGCTAGAAAGCCAAGGCATTAACTTTGTTAAACTCACGGGACAAACCCGTAACCGCAGTGAAATTATCGATAAGTTCCAAGCGGGAGAGGTGCCTGTTTTCCTTATATCGCTTAAGGCTGGTGGTGTTGGATTAAATTTAACCGCAGCAGATACGGTTATTCATTATGATCCATGGTGGAACCCTGCTGTTGAAAATCAAGCGACGGACCGTGCTTACCGTATCGGCCAAGATAAACCTGTTTTTGTTTATAAGCTGATTTGTGAGCAAACGGTTGAAGAGCGTGTGCTAGCGTTACAGGCACGTAAGCAACAACTTGCTGATAGTGTTTATGGCAAAGAGCAGGAAGATAAATTTGCACCGGATAGCAGTGATGCATTACTGAAACTATTTGAGCGATATTAATAGTTTAGTGTCTGATAATATAAAGCGAAGCATCGCTTCGCTTTGTATTTAACCTCAATTCTGGTTAATAGAAGCGTTATTGTATCGCTATGCTTATCCAGCATTGAGGTTATTTAATCTTTTATCACGCCTTGTTTTATTAAGCGCATAAACAGCGAGTTTGCTTCTTTAAATCCGTCATCCATTTTGATCATACGACTATTTTTATTACACTTCCCCACCACTTTCATTGCTGGTCGAAAGAATAATTTATAGTGCTTTTTATCCTCCTGTAGACAAAACTCATCCTCAGAAAAGTCACTATGTTCTTTCAAGTCATAGGTACTAAAGATATCTACGAGTGCTCCCATTGTTGGGCCTGAAATTGTATGTTGAGCTAATGTCATGCCAGCTGCATTTGATATCATCACTTCAAAAGGAGTGCTCCGATAGGCAAGAGTGGTATAAAGTTTACGTAGTTGTTTAGAGGTGGGTTTAACGGCTGTGTGGATACGACCATCGATACAGAAACGGATCAGCTTTTCCTGCGCCATAAAAGCGATCATATCAGTATCAATAATGGAGTGTTCTTGTCCTAAGAAATCTGGCAGTAGCTTTAAGACATCGAGATGATTTTTACGTTTAAAACAGTTGCTCCGATCGAGATGCAAAAGGCGACCATCGGGTAAAATATAACCCGCTTCATGAATATCATTGGTTAAACCAAGCACTTCAATGAGCTTGTCTGTATCATTCGTTGGAATCTCGCTATGATCGTGTTCTGTTTCCATGCAAACCCTTATTATTAATGATTCAGTTTAATATCCGACAGTGGAATGCAACTGCAAGCAAGAACATAACCCTGCTCTATTTCTGTTTCCGTGAGCGCTTCATTGCTGAGTGTTAATACTTCGCCATCAACTAGTTCGACTTTACAACGTCCACATTTTCCACCTCGACAAGAGTAAGGGATGTTAACGCCCGCTTGCTCTGCTTGATCTAATAATAGTTGCTGATTATCACCTGTCACGGTAATGGATGATGTTTGATAATTAATTTGCAGCGAACGGTTTTTATCGCTCTGCATACCCGCTTGTGACCCATATACAATCGCTTCTTGCGTTGCTAATACCTGCACTTCGTCACCGGCTCTTATTATGCCTGTGTTAAGCGGTATCAAGTTCTGTCCAAAGTCGATATCGCCTTGGTGGTAACGAAAAGACGCGAGTGTTGCTAGTGGTTCATTCTTTGCTGCAATGCCTGTTTTTGGATCGACATTGGTAAATAAGCAACGAGAGCAAGGTTTGCTTACCTCAAATTCAACTTCACCAATTTTGATCCGTGCCCAGCTATCTTCAATAAAAGGTAGTTCACC
This sequence comes from Psychromonas sp. psych-6C06, assembly GCF_002835465.1. Taxonomy (NCBI): domain Bacteria; kingdom Pseudomonadati; phylum Pseudomonadota; class Gammaproteobacteria; order Alteromonadales; family Psychromonadaceae; genus Psychromonas; species Psychromonas sp. psych-6C06. The sequence continues at coordinate 96,722 of NZ_PIZM01000006.1, forward strand.
TTCGATAACAATATTAGGGCGAAAGTGTAGTGCGCTTACAGGCTTGTCGAGTTTAGCATTTAACTTAGCAACCGATGTTTGATTGATCAATAGTAACGGATAGCCATCGGCAAAAGTGACCGGAGCTGTTTTGTTTTTAACGCAACGTTGGCTATGTTCTGCAAAAAAGACCAGTTGGCAAGGTTGCTGCAAATATTGGCTAAACCAGTTATCGTAATCATAATGACAATGTAACGCGTTAACGTTGTCGCCCCATATTTGAGAACGTTGTACTTCACTTGAAAATGTTTCTGGATCAATAGTCAACGTATTCATTTTTGGCGCGTTTATTATCAAGGTGTTTTTTGAAAACTGAACATCTATCTGTGTTAACAGTGGCTGAGTTCGCCCTGTAATAAAAGCTCCATCTTGGTCAACCAGCATATAACGACGATCAAAACGAATTCCTGCTTGTTCAACAAATGCTGCTGGCTGGCTAATTGCTTTAACTGATTTAATTGGGTAGATATATATATCCGTTAAGGTCTGCATCTATTTGACTCGCTCTGCTAAATAGCCATGGTAATCTGGAATACGGGTATGATAGCTTTCATTAATATGCAGTGAATCCATAATAAAGTCTGCGGTAGAAATATTGGTGGCAACAGGAATGTTCCAAACAGCTGCTAACCGTAACAGTGCTTTTACATCCGGGTCATGCGGGGCTGCATTCATGGGATCCCAAAAAAAGATTAGCACATCTATTTCTCCTTCTGAAATCTTTGCCCCTAGCTGTTGATCTCCTCCCATTGGCCCTGAAAATAGACAGGTGATCGGTAACGAAAGTTGGCTTGATAAAATAGAGCCCGTTGTACCTGTGGCGTAAAGGTGATGTAATTTAAGGACTTCTATTCGCTCTTTAGACCACTTTAAGAGTGACTCTTTCATATTATCGTGGGCAACTAATGCAATACGTTTATGTTTCTTTAATTCTCGAGTGGTGTAGTTCATATTGAGTCCTGACAAACTTGTAAAGTGAGGGTTATAGATTAAGCTAATAGTGCAACAAACTTAAATGATTTTGGAGTTTCTATGTCAAATGGTGATCAATTACCGCTTTATACTGCAACGCAATTGCCTGTGTTATTTAGTGACGATGCAAGTTGTAAATTTATCGCGTTAAAAATCAAAAGTGAAGAAGACAATACTGCATTACATGCTATCTATATTGAGCAACAGTCGCAGCCTATTGAGTTTCCATTTGGCGCTTTGATTACGGTCACTGAGTGGGAAGGCAAGAGTGAGCGTGAAGAATTTTTTATTGAGGCAGAGAGTGTCGAACTGTTAATGGAGAAACTTCAACGCTTTGATGAAGTTAATAGTTTCGTTTTTCTTCAGGTTCCTAATTCTGTGACTATTGATACGGTGACTATGCAGCCACAGCAGCTATTCTGTTTGTTATTTCCTGAATTAGGGGGCTTTAATTCAGATGCGCCTGAAGAGATTAGATTTGGTTTGAAAAATAGCTCGGTAGCCTTGCTACACCGTTTAGAAAGCAGTAAAAGTAATATTTAACATCAATTCTGGTTAATGGAAGCGTGATGGTGTTTAAAATTATGGTGTTGCTACTTTAATAAAGTGCCGTTAGTTGACCGTAGTTCAAGGTAAATTATTGTTGCAATAAGGGGTTATTGGTAGGTGATTTAACGCCGAAATTAGCGGTATTGTATCATTTTGCTTATCCAGAACTGAAGTTATTTAAATTATCAATCTAAGAAAAGGGGCTCACTAATGAGCCCCTTTTATTTATGCTTCGTAATGATTATCTTTAAACATCCATTTGTACATTAACCAAATAGCTAATAATAGCGTGATAGTAATGGAGATAAAGTTTGACCCAAGCTCAGGGTATAAGGCACCCGTAAAAGCTGAATAAGCAAAAATGCCCATAAAGAACGTTGCCCAGGCAGGACGTATACTGACTTCATTATTCGCTTCTTTAATGTAAAAGCCGTAAAAGTGATTAACTGTAAAAAATAGGGTAAAGAACGGGAAGATAGAGAATTCGACCTGTGAAATGGTGAAAATAGATAAGCAGGCATTGAGTGATAAGCCAATTAAAAAAGTATAAAAGATCCATTTTAGCGATATCGAGTTTTTACTCATAGAGGTACCCTTAGCAAAGAAGTTGTAGATTAAAAATAACACGAAGGCTCAGATTTTTCCCCTTTTTTTAGTGCTTAATTTTTTATCAACTGCACTGCTCACGATTTGTTACTCCAATGTGTGACAAATGCAAATCAATTGTTAATATCAGCTTTTATTTTCTGCAGTTAAAGGTTCATCATGTCTAAATCAAAAAATAGCAACAATGCCACACCAAGTTATGATTACGATGCCATTGTGATTGGTACAGGCCCTGGCGGAGAAGGGACGGCAATGAAACTAGCCAAAGGCGGTCTCTCAGTTGCTGTGATTGAAAAATATAAAGATATTGGTGGTGGTTGTACCCACTGGGGGACGATTCCCTCAAAGGCGCTTAGACACAGTGTTAGCCAGTTAATTGAACTTAAAAATAATGCGCTGTTTGTTAATAATTACCCACAAAAAGCCTCTTTTACCTTTGCAGATGTGCTGCGCCATACAGAAGGTGTCATTAGTAAACAGGTTAATATGCGCAGTAACTTTTATAACCGTAATAACTGCACCCTGATTTTTGGTGAAGCCTCTTTTGTTGATAACCATAGTATTGCAGTGAAGGGCCGAGATGGCACCATTGATACGATAACAGCAAAAGATATTGTTATTGCGACAGGTTCGCGACCTTATCACCCTGATGATATCGACTTTGAGGCTGCCAATATTTATGACAGTGATACCATTCTTTCTCTCGACTACCAACCACAGCATATTGCTATTTATGGCGCAGGTGTTATTGGTTCAGAGTACGCATCTATTTTTAGGGGGTTAGGAGTAAAAACAGATCTTATTAATACACGTGATCGCTTACTCTCTTTCTTAGATGCTGAGATGTCTGATGCGCTTTCGTACCATTTCCGCCATTCTGGTATTATTTTGCGCCATGATGAAGAGTATGAAAAAGTGGAAAGTACTAAAGATGGGGTGGTCTTGCACTTTAAGTCCGGTAAAAAAATGAAAGCGGGTTGTTTGCTTTATGCGAATGGTCGAACAGGTAATACTGATAAGTTAAACCTTGAAGCGGTTGGCTTAAAAGCAGATGGTCGAGGCCAACTTGCTATTAATGAGTATTACCAAACTGAGACGAAGAATATATATGCGATTGGTGATGTGATTGGTTACCCAAGTCTTGCCAGTGCTGCTTATGATCAAGGGCGAATTGCGGCTCATGCTATTTTGATTAAAGAAGGTAAGAAGAAGCTGATAAAAGATATTCCAACGGGTATTTACACGATTCCAGAAATAAGCTCAGTGGGTAAAACAGAGCAGATGTTGACGCAACAGAAAGTACCTTACGAAGTTGGACGAGCACAATTTAAAGATCTTGCTCGTTCGCAAATATTAGGCTCTGATGTCGGCAGTTTGAAGATTCTTTTTCATCGTGAAACCAAAGAAATTTTGGGCATTCACTGTTTTGGTGAGCGTGCCGCAGAGATTATTCATATCGGACAAGCGATTATGCAACAAAAGGGTGAAGGCAATAATATCGAATACTTTGTTAATACTACCTTCAATTACCCTACGATGGCAGAAGCCTACCGTGTTGCCGCTTTAAATGGCTTAAACCGTCTCTTTTAAAGCTTTCATTGCTAATAGAAGCGCTGCGATACTACGCGCTTCTTGAAAATCATCACGTGCCAACAATTCATCTATTTTTGCAATAGGCCACTTTATCACTTCAAGTGGCTCGGGTTCATCACCCTCTAGCTGTTCAGGATAAAGATCAAATGCCATAAACAGGTGCATTTCGCTGCTAAAATAGCTGGGCGCCATGCTGACTGTTTTTAATGGTTGTAAACGTTGTGCGCCAAACCCTACTTCCTCTTTTAATTCTCTATTAGCGGCTACATCGGGCAATTCACCAGGATCGATAATGCCCTTAGGAAAGCCTAAACCATAACTGTGTGTGCCTGCGCCATACTCTCGAATCAATAATAAGGTCTCGTTATCGTAGAATGGAACCACCATAACTGCACCTTGGTTATAGCCCTGCATACGCTCAAATTCACGTTGCTCACCGTTGCTAAATTTAAGTTGAACAGCCTCAATTTTAAAAAATCGGCTACTGGCAATTAAAGTCCTTTTAAGAATTTCAGGTAATTGTTTCATGTTATCGGCCTCCTTGAACAGGTATCATAGTAGCTTATATGAGAATCGATGGAAAAGTTATGTTTATTCGCACTGAGATTGACGCTGTTTTATTAGATATGGATGGGACATTACTGGATTTACATTACGATAACCACTTCTGGCTACAGTTTGTTCCGCAGCAATATGCTCTGAAAAATAAATTGCCTTTAAAACAAGCAGAGCAGCATGTTTATGCTCAGTATGAAAAGGTACAGGGAAGTTTGAGTTGGTATTGTTATGATTATTGGAGCACTACTTTAGGGCTTGATATCCATGGCCTGCAACATAAAACTAAACATAAAATTCAAGTACGTAGTGATACTTTATGGTTTTTAGATAAACTTAAGCAACTTAACATTCCTGCTTATATCCTAACGAATGCACATCGCAGTGGTGTGCAGTTGAAAATGCAGCAAAGTGATTTAACCCCTTATTTCAAAAAAATCATATCTAGCCATGATTATCAGATTGCTAAGGAAGATTTACGTTTTTGGTCGTCGGTTGAAGAGGAGTTACAGTGCGATTTTTCTCGTTGTTTGTTTATCGATGACAGTGAAAAAATATTAGCGGTGGCTGAACAGGCAAAGGTGGGATATTTGCGTGGTATTGCAACACCAGATAGCGAAAAGCCTGCACAAAAGATGCAGGCTTATAAAGTCATTAAGCAATTTTCTGAGCTATTTTAGCGATTTTTGCGTTGCATTTGCATCTCAGCATATTGCGCTTTCTGTTCATCAGTAAGTAGTTGAAACATTTGATGTTTAGCTTTCATTTTTGCGAGTTTACGTTCGCCTTTTTTAGTTTGCTGCTTATTAATGAGTTCTTTCGCCTTAGCTTCATCAAAGACTTCAGCATGCATTAATGCTTGCATCTCTGCGCGTTGAGCTTGTCTTTCACTGTCACTTTTTGTGTTTTTCCCTTTTTGAGATGACATAATCGATTTCATCTCTTGTTTTTGCTCTGCGCTCAGGTTTAGTTTTTCAAAGCCCATTTGCTTGTTTTTATGCTTGCCGTGATGTTTTCCACGTTGCTTTTTATCCATCATACTACAGTCTTGCTTGCCATTCTGAGCTCCATCTTGATTTCCTGCAACTGCGTATGAAAGCCCACCAAGCGAAAGTGTGGTTGCGATAATGATTGCGCCAATAGTTTTAGTTTTCATGATTAACTCCTTGATAATTGAATTGATTGCTATGCTCTTTGCATGTTTATATTTAAGCACTTAGATTTGTCAGGAATTTGTCCAAAAGCGAGAAGTTTGTAATAGTTTGTGACGATTAGGCTATTTGACATACTTTGACACAAATTATTCGCAAAAATAGCGTAATCTTCATTTATACCAATCGAATGACTACGCTTGGTATTACATAGTGCAAAGCAGGAATGCCCCTTTAATCATTACCACTTAGTTTCAAAGTAAGGACAGAAAATGCACCAGCCTCATCTATTAATTGTCGATGACCATCGTGAAATTAGAGAACTATTGCAACGTTTTTTTGTACAGCATAACTATCGTGTCACGGTTGCTAAAGACGGTAAAGAGATGAAGCAACGGTTAAAAGGGGCACAAATTGACTTAATTGTATTAGATCTCATGTTACCGGGGGAAGATGGTTTAACATTATGCCGAGATTTACGATCTTCTTCGAATATCCCTATTGTAATGTTGACGGCAATGGGCGATGAGATGGATAAAATTATTGGTCTTGAAATGGGGGCGGATGATTATCTCGCTAAGCCTTTTAATCCACGTGAGTTATTGGCGCGCATTAAAGCGGTTTTACGCCGTGTTAATACACTTAAGTCGCCAACTTCACAGGTAGATGCTTACCATTTTGCCCAGTGGACTATCGATATCCACAAACGCGAATTAACAGATCAAGCGGGGGTGATGGTTACTTTAAGTAGTGCAGAATTTGATTTGTTAAGAGTTTTTCTTGAGCACCCGCAACGAGTGCTAAGCCGTGACCAGCTACTAGAGCTAAGTAAAGGACGAGATGGCGGTGTTTATGATCGTGCTATCGATACGTTAATCAGTCGTTTACGTAAAAAGCTGGAGATTGATGCTAAGCATCCTGAATTAATCAAAACGATTTGGGGGGGAGGGTATCAATTCACTTGTGAGGTTAACCATGATCAATAAACTACTTCCTAGTAGCTTGGTCGGGCAAATTAGCCTAATCATGTTACTGGGTGTATTACTGGTGTTATCTGTGTCGTTGCAACTTTACTCACAAGATAGGCAGCGAGCGCTGAATTTTGTCTCGAGTGATAGTACCTTAGAGCGAGTAAGCTCATTAATTACCATATTGAATAACACGCCAATTGCGTTACATAAAGAGATTATTAGTGCCAGTCAAGGACGTGGTTTTTACCTTTCATTAGACACTAAAGCAGTGGTCCTAGAGCAAGGAGAGCAGACCCTATCGAATAAGCTTAAAGCATTAAATCCTGATTCTACTATTGAAGATGTTCGCATTGTCACTGCACAAATTAAACGCCCTCCACGTAAAAACGGTAAACCTCACCCTCACGATGAGCGCCGATTAGAGAAGAAAAAAAAGCAACGCTATAACATTAAATTAACTGGTTCAGTTTTATTGTCTGAGCAACATTGGTTGAATTTTAGCTCGGCAATTGATGAACAGGTGGCGCACTTACCATTAAAAACAGTGCTTTGGGTTGTGTTGTTTACCTTGCTTATTCTTTTGTTGATGGCATGGACGGTAAAACGTGCATTAAAGCCTATCGAGACGTTGGCAAAAGTGGCTAAAAAAGTTGGCAGTGAACGAGACTTTAAAAATATTAATGAAACTGGGCCAAGCGAAGTTATCCCCGCTATTATTGCCTTTAATCAGATGCAGGAAAATTTGGCGAGCTTTATCGATGATCGCAGTAAAATGTTGGCTGCTATTTCTCATGATCTGAGAACTCCCATTACCAGTTTACGTTTGCGCTTAGAATTTATTGAACCCGGTGAAGATCAAAAGCGGATGTTGGAAACAGTACATCAGATGGAAAAAATGCTTAAGGCGACCTTGGACTTTGCTAAAGATGATGCACATAAAGAGGTTAAACAAGAGCTTGAAGTTGTGAGCCTATTAACCACTATCTGCGATGAATACCGTGATCAAGGCATCGATATTCAATTATCGAGTGCTGATAGATTGATTGTGCGCTTATGGCCTATTGCATTTCGTCGTGTAATTGAAAATCTTATTAATAATAGTGTCGCTTATGGCCAAAACGAGGATGGTAAGGTTTGTATTAGCATTGATGTGCACTTAGAAGCTGAAAACTTAGTGATTGCAATTAGCGATACCGGGCAAGGTGTTGAAGAGTCGTTTTTTAGTGAAATTATCAAGCCTTTTGTTCGTTTGGACAAAGCACGTGATACAGAGGACTCAAGTGTGGGCTTGGGACTTGCGATAAGTCATGGCATTGTACATGCACACGCTGGTGAAATGCTGTTTAGTAACCTAGCGAGTGGTGGATTTCGTGTTCAAATATCGCTTCCTAGGAATTAGGGCTGCTGATCTTTTTTTAATACACCGTGTTTTTGCTTTGTGTTGCGTGCCGTTGACTGGTTAAAGTGACTCATTGCGTCGTTGAAAATTTCGTGAAGGGAGTCATATACGTATTGAGTTAAGGCACTTTTCCTGCGCAAAATGTAGATCACATACTTAATTCGATTATCATAAGTAGTATTGTATTTTGAAGGCCATTACTATCTGATTCAAAGTACTATAACCCTCCCATTAAGTGGCATTGAGATTAGATAACCGCCCTTTATGAGAGCGGTTATCTAATATAGACTAAAATAGTTCGTTTTCTCCACTATAAGATGTTTCACCTTCTTGTGTGCTTCGCTGGGCATCAAAGTCATAGCGTGCAGGTGGTTCAACATATTCTGTTGGCATAGTGCCTCGTTTAAAGTATTCAAATAGACTCGTGTGATCCGTTTGACGAGTTAACAGCCCTGTTACAGCATCAATGCGCGCTGTGGAAATGGTATTAGGAATTGTCTTTCTAACGATGGGTTGTGAAAGTGCAGTTTGTTGCATAAAGTCTATCCAAGCGGGTAGAGCTGTTCGAGCGCCAAATTCTCCGCCATAGGTCTGCTCATCTCCAAGGTTTCTATTGATACTAGCTCGGCCTAAATCACGATTGTAGTTATCGAAACCTACCCATGAAGTAGCAACAACATTACCTACATAACCAGAAAACCATGCGTCTTTTGAATCGTTAGTTGTTCCTGTTTTTCCACCAATATCATGTCGTTTTAAAGCACGAGCTGCACGCCAGCCTGTTCCATTCCAACCTGTTTTATGTTGCCAACTTCCACCACCCCAAACCGCGCTGTAGAGCAGTTCTCGTGTTAAAAAAGCGGTTTCAGGGCTAATAACAGATGGTGCGATTTGATCTTCGCTAATCGGGGAAATCTTACAGATCTGTTGATCTGTATACTGCTCATAAGCGGGGGTATCATTTTCTGCTTGCTGTTCATATAAACGCGTACACTCTTCACAAACAATTTTGGGGTTAGCTTGATAAATCACGGTGCCATAAGCATCTTCGATACGTTCGATTGCATAGGGTTCGATAGCGTAGCCACCATTAGCAATGATTGCGTACCCTGTCGCTAATTTAAGCGGAGAGAGAGAAGCTGAGCCCAGTGCAATCGTATTACTTTCTGGTACTTTTTCGGTATCAAACCCATATTTCCCAAGTTGCTCTATTACTTTGGGGATGCCTAAATCTTGAACTAAACGGACGGAAACAACATTTTTTGATTGTCCTAAGGCACGCCTTAGGCGGATTGGACCATCGTAAACAGCTGGTGAATTCTTAGGTCGCCATGCTGCACTACCACTCCATTGATTGATTGGAGCATCATTTACTAATGTCGCTAAGGTATAGCCATTTTCTAATGCGGCAGAGTAGATAAATGGTTTAATGTTTGATCCAACTTGACGGTCTGCTTGCGTTGCACGATCAAATTTACTTTGAACAAAACTAAAACCGCCAACTAGGGAGGTAATTGCACCATCTGTGGGGTTTAATGAAACAAAGGCAGCACTGGCGTCTGGATATTGGGATAACTCTAGTTTTTCATCCACTTGACGCACCCAAATAAGTTCCCCAACGGCAACGATATCACTGGCACTTTTGGGCTCTCTGCCTTGTTTGGTATCGCTAATATAAGGACGTGCCCATTTTAAACCGTCCCAATCAATTTGTAGGCTAGTTTCTCCGCTAGTCTTACTTATCACTTTGATCGATTGTTCATCCACTTCGATAACAACAGCAGGTTCAAGGTCGGCAAAAGAGGGTTCTTTTTTTAGCTTGTTAATGATTTCTTCATTTGTCCAATTATCTTCAGGCGCTTCCCAGAGAATATCTGTTGCACCTCGGTACCCGTGTCGCATATCGTAATTATGCAAATTAGTCATTACTGCTTTGTTAGCCGCTTCCTGTGAAACTTTATCGATGGTTGTGTAAACGTTAAAGCCTTCGTTATATGCACGTTCTTTACCGTAAAGTTCAAGAAGTTTTTTATGTGCCATCTCGGCAACATAATGCGCTGATAATGTAATTTCGGCACCATGATATTTACCTGTTATTGGTGCTTGAGTTGCTGCTTCATATTCTGCTTTAGAAATATGCTTTTCTTCAAACATGCGCATTAACACAATGTTACGACGTGCTTTAGCATTGCTAGGAGAGTAGATAGGGTTATTGCTAGATGGTGCTTTTGGTAAACCGGCAATGACAGCCATTTCTGGGAGTGTTAACTGGTCGACTGTTTTTCCATAATAGACTTGTGCCGCTGCACCAATACCAAAGGAGCGATGACCTAATGAAATCTTATTTAGATATAACATTAAAATTTCATCTTTAGTAAGTAGTTGCTCAATTTGAACGGCAATAAAAATCTCTTTAATTTTACGTATAAAGGTTTTTTCACGGGTTAAAAAGAAGTTACGGGCTACCTGCTGAGTGATAGTACTTGCACCTTGTTTGGCATGACCGGAAGAGGCGTAAACAAAGGCTGCACGGGCGATGCCGATAGGGTCAATACCATAGTGTTGGTAATATCGGCTATCTTCAGTTGCTAAAAAAGCATTAATAAGTTGCTCGGGTACTTCATTGCGTTGAAGAGGAATACGGCGCTTTTCACCAAATTGCGAAATAAGCTCGCCATCAATGCTGAAAATTTTCATTGGCACTTGTAGCTTAATGTCTTGGATTGTTGCTACGTCAGGCAAGTCTGACTTCAAGTGGTAGTATATTCCCACAATCGATCCTAGGCCTAAAAGAAGCATTAACGCTGATGCGATGAATAAGCGTTTAATCCATTTTTTCATTTTATGTTTACCTTTAAAAAATTTGATAACTAACTGATATAACTCTACCTGTTTTTCACAGTATATAGTGATAATTAAGGATATAAAGAGGGAAGTGTGACTTATCACCTTGGAACTTGAATGATTTAGTCTTATCATTAAGGTCTATAGTAATCGTATGTTTTTCTGATAAATGTTAAAGAAAATCTACTTGCTAGAACCTACTTATACTAAAAGATGGCAAGGATGTTATGTTTTCAAGTCTTAAAAAAAGCTCAAATGCCCTAATTGGCATCGATTTTGGGTCAAATTCAATAAAGGCGGTTGCCATATCAAAAGGTAAAGGAACCTTTAGAATTGATGCTGTGGCTGAGGCCCCAATCCCTAAAGGCTTGATTGTTGATAATCACTTTGAAGATATTGCTAAACTTACTCAAATTATCAAACAGTTAAGAAAGAATTTTCCCGCGTCTTATAAAAACGTGGCGATGGCGGTTACAGGCGCAGATGTCATTACTAAAGTGATTGCGATGAACGCCAGTTTAAATGAACTTGAACTTGAAGCGCAGGTTGAATTAGAGGCTGAAAATAGCATCCCTTTTCCTTTAGATGAAATCTTTTTAGATTTCGAGGTGATTGCTCCCAATGCAGCGGATAAATCACTTCATGATGTATTACTTAGTGCCGCCCGAAAAGAAACCGTATTATCCCAAGTAAATTGTGTTGAAGATGCTGGGTTAACAACCAAGGTTGTTGATGTAGCAAGCCATGCTCAATCTCGAGCATGTGAGTTACTATTTGATCGTGCAGATTATGATAAAGGCATTGCTATTGTGGATATTGGTGCTTCGCAAATGATGCTTAATATTGTTCATCAAGGTAATGTGATTTTTTCACGTTCAAAAAACCATGGTGGTGCGACTTGCACACAGATGATGGCAGAGCATTATAGTATGAAGTTTGTAGAAGCTGAAAAAGCAAAAGTTGATCATGAGTGGCCCGTCGATTGTGATGTTGATGTTGTTGCTCCTTTTATCAATATGACCGTCAACCACCTTCGCTTCGATCTACGCATGTTTACTAATGCACCAAATAATATTCAAGTTGAAAAGGTTATTTTGACGGGAGGTTGCCAATTATTACCAGGTTTAGTTAGGCAACTTGAAGAGGAATTGGAGCTTGATGTTGAAGTTGCTAATCCGTTTATTGGTTTTGAATACAAGAATGATTCAGATAAAACCTTACTTCATAAAGTGGGTACAAAATACATGATGGCGCTTGGGTTGGCATTAAGGGGAGTTCAATAATGTCTAATATTAATCTACTGCCATGGCGTGAAGAGCATAAAAAGAAAAAGAAAAATGCCTTTTTTGTTGTTTTGCTTCTCAGCTCAATGTTTGTATTAGGGCTTTCTTATGTCGGAAAAATCTATATAGATTCAATGATAAGTGCACAAAAACAACGTAATCAATATCTACAGACGCAAACCATCATTTTAGATCGACGTATTGCAGAGATACGTAATATCAAAAAAGAGAAAGCGGAGCTGGAACGACGTATTAAACTGATTCAAAAACTAGAAGAAAAGCGTAACTATGCCACCCGTTTGTTTAACACTCTGGCTGAGCATGTGCCGGGTGGTGTTTATTTGAAAACCATTACTTTTAATGCTGAAAAGGTGGTGGTACAAGGTGACGCAGAGTCTAATAATCGCGTGACACGCATGATGAGAAATATTGATGGTTCCGGATGGCTAGGGGATTCATACCTACGCAACATTAAAGAGGGCCCAAGAAAACCGATTAAACTGTATAACTTTGGTATGGACTTCAGAGTTGTTCCTGAGAAAAAGGGAGCTAAATAATGGATATTAATGATTTAGATTTTGAGAATGTTGGAAGCTGGCCTGCGTTGTATCGCGGTGTCTTTATTGCTTTAGCTGGTGCGCTTTTTGCGGGAGCTTTTTATTATTACGTGACTATTCCGCAACTAGAGCAGTTGAAGGTTGTTGAAGATAAGGAGCACACATTAAAAGAAAACTTTAAAGTAAAAGCTGCCTTGTCTGCAAACCTTGAAGCATATCGTGCACAAATGGTTGAAATAAATATTATTTTTGAAGGGTTGATTAATAAACTACCTAGTACAAAAGAGATTGCCAGTTTACTTGATGATATTAGCTTTATTGGTGGTGATAACGGCTTACAATTTAAAAGTATCAACTGGGGGGCTAAAAAAGATGTTGGTTTATCCGTTGAAGTACCGATTAGTATCCAAGTCGTTGGAACCTATGATCAGCTTGGGAGTTTCGCTGCCGATATCGCAGCCTTACCGAGGATTGTTATTTTAGATAATTTGCGACTTTCAAAAGGCAGTAAGGAGCTACTCACGTTAAATGTGATTGCTAAAACTTACCGATATAAAAATAAAAAAGCTAAAAAGAAAAAGGGGAAGAAATAAATGAGAATTTTAATCACTTTGTTTCTCTCTTTTAGCCTTTTCTCCTGTGTCGAAGTTAAAACAGATGATCTTAATGCTTTTGTTGTTGACGCAAAATCGAAGGTTTATCCAATTAATGATAAAATACCTGAGTTGAAAAAAATCGATGCATTAGCTTTCACTGGTGATGAGTATAGAAATCCATTTACAAAACCTAAAGCGGAAGTTGTTGCACCAGTTAAAAATGCGCCGAAAAGTTGTCCTCAGCCTAATTTTAAACGTAAAAAACAGGCATTAGAGATGTATTCTCTTGATAATTTGCTGATGCGCGGTACATTACTGATAAATGAAGAATTGTGGGCATTAGTTCAAGTGTCTGGCGGTGAAATTCATAAAGTAAGACCAGGATATTACCTTGGTTTAAATCACGGCAAGGTACTAAAAATTACTAAAGCTAAGATAGAACTATTGGAGTTAGCTTCAGACAAAGATGGTTGTTGGCAAGAGCGAATCACGCAAATTACGCTACAATCACAATAAGCTTAGAACAGGGATGAGATTAAAATAATGAAAATAATAAACAGAAAAAAGCTAGTTACTCTTTTTTCAATAGCGGGGTTGTTGCTGAGTTCGTCTATTGCATTAGCAGAGTCACAGTTAACTAAGCTGAATGTAAATCCACTTACCGATGGTAAATTTGAGCTTAAGTTTGAATTCAATGAAGTCATTTCTGGATATACAGATAAGTTACATTATCGCCCTAATCAACTTGTCGTTGATGTAGAAGACGCTAGCTCAGTACTTAAATTAAATCCGATTAAGATTGAGAAAAGTGGAGTGAATAATGTTGAAGCTGAGCGCACTACTGATGGGCTTCGTTTAGTTATCGCTTTAGATATGTTAATGCCATATCGTATCGTGCAAGAAGATAAAGTTCTCTTTGTTCGTTTCGGTGAAAGTGTAGCTGCAACCACAGAAACAGATTCTGCTGAAACCGCTTTAGCAGCTGCGATTACACAGGATACAGGAAGTCAGACCGCAGTTACTCCAATGGCTAACAGTCAGAAAGAGAAAGCACCGGTTGCGGACACAATGAAAGAAACTCCAAAGGGCTATGTTAATAGTGTGAAATCTATTGACTTCAAACGTGGTTCTGAGGGGCAAGGGAAACTATTAGTTTACTTAGATAATTCAAGCGTAGCTGTCGATATTCGTCGTAGAGACCAACAGTTAATTGCAGAATTCCAAAGCACACATATTGCTAATGAATTTTTATACATCATGGATGTAGTGGATTTCGCAACATCTGTAGAAAAAATTGAAACCTTTAAAGAAGATGGTAAAACACGTTTTGTTTTCGACATTAAAGATGAATATAACTACCGCTATGATCAATTAGACACTCTGTTTATGATTGAGGTTTCTAAGAAGCTAGAAAATCAAAAAGAGAGCGTTTATCAAGGCAAGGCTATCTCACTTAACTTCCAAGATATACCTGTTCGTACAGTACTACAGTTAATTGCTGATTTTAACGGTTTTAACTTGGTAATTACTGACTCTGTAAGTGGTAACATCACATTACGTTTGGATGATGTGCCATGGGAACAGGCTCTTGATATTATTTTGAAAGTAAAAGGGCTTGGTAAGCGAATGGATGGCAACGTGTTAATGATTGCACCTGCTGTTGAATTAGCTGCTAAAGAACGTGAACAGTTAGAAACAGATAAGGAAGTAGAAGAGCTGGCGCCGCTTTATGCAGAGTTCATTCAAATTAACTATGCAAAAGTGAGTGATATTGCGTCGATGTTATCAAGTGGTAATGCAAGCTTATTATCTGCCCGTGGCGCTGTTAGTACAGACCAGCGTACTAATACTTTGTTATTAAAAGACACAGCTGCAGTTATTGATGCCGTGAAAGACTTGGTAAAAGTATTGGATATTCCTGTACGTCAGGTTGTTATTGAAGCTCGTATGGTTACAGTGAATGACTCTGTTGGTGAAGAGTTAGGTATTAAGTGGGGCGTGACTGCGACGGGAAGTGATAGTGCAACATCTGGTTCATTAGAAGGTGCAGATGCAGCTAATGGTGGCACGGTAGCCAGTATTGATGATCGTTTGAATGTTAACCTACCGATAGCTGGGGCTGCTGGCACAATTGCATTCCAAGTAGCTAAGCTTGCAGACGGGCAACTTTTAGATCTTGAGTTGTCAGCGTTAGAGCAAGAAAATAAAGCAGAAATTATTGCTAGTCCACGTATTACGACTGCTAATCAACAAACAGCTTATATCGAGCAAGGTACTGAAATTCCATATGTGGAATCAGCATCATCAGGTGCAACTTCGGTTAGCTTTAAAAAAGCAGTATTAAGTTTAGAAGTAACTCCGCAGATTACACCTGATAATAAAGTAATTTTAGATTTGGTGATCACGCAGGATTCGGTTGGGGAAACGGTCCCTACTGGTATTGGTTCTGCAGTTGCGATTAATACTCAAGAGATTGGTACACAAGTATTGGTTGAAAATGGTGAAACCTTAGTATTAGGTGGTATCTATCAACAACAAATTACAACAGGAATTCAAAAAGTTCCGTTGCTAGGCGATATCCCATACCTAGGTTACTTATTTAGAACAACTGCAGAAAATAGCAGAAAAGCTGAATTGTTAATTTTTGTTACGCCACGTATCGTTATGCAAACTAAGTATTAATTTATCTAGTTTTGATTAAAAAGCCTGAAGTTATATTCAGGCTTTTTTCGTTTTAGTAAGTCCTGTCAGCTACCTTGTAGTTTAGATCCTTTTATTCTATTCAAACTATACACCTCCAAAGTCTGCTGGTGTGGTAATATGACTTGCAATCAGTTATCAACAATTGCGATAATACGCAGCATTTCTTTTTTCAAAGGGAATTTCCAACACCCATTACAATAACTAATCATTGAGTACAAATTCAACATGGCAGAACAACGTAATATTTTCTTAATTGGCCCTATGGGGGCTGGTAAAAGCACAATTGGACGTCACTTAGCACAAATGTTACACCTTAATTTTCATGACTCGGATGCTGAAATTGAGAAAAAAACAGGTGCAGACATCGCTTGGATCTTCGATGTCGAAGGTGAAGAGGGCTTCCGTAATCGTGAATCAGACATGATTGATGAATTAACTCAGAAACATGGTATTGTTTTAGCAACAGGTGGTGGCGCAGTTGTACGTCCTGAGAATAGAGCATATCTTTCTGCACGTGGCATTGTGGTATATCTAAAAACCAGTGTTGATAAGCAGTTAGCGCGTACTTTGAAAGATAAGCGACGTCCGTTACTGCAAACCGAAAACCCACGCGAAGTGCTAGAAAATCTAGCGGAAAGCCGTAATCTACTTTACGATGAAGCAGCTGATTATACAATTGAAACAGATGAACAAAGTGCTAAAGTTGTGGCTAGTCAAATCATTACATTACTGGATTTCTAATGGATAAATTAACGGTTGATTTAGGCTCTCGTAGCTACCCTATTTCGATAGGTGAAAATTTACTTGCGCAGAGCGATCTTTTTGCAAGCGCAATCACTGGCAAAAAGGTGATGATTGTTACTAATGATGTCGTTGCGCCACTATATTTAGAAAGCTGTAAAGCGAGTTTAAAGCAGTTCGCGATTGATGAAGTCATTTTAGATGATGGTGAGCAATATAAAACACTCGCAACATTCGAAGTTATTTTGAGTGCATTACTTGAGAAAAAGCATGCACGAGATACTACTATAATCGCATTAGGTGGCGGTGTAATTGGCGATATGGCTGGATTTGCGGCTGCTTGTTACCAACGTGGTGTTCCCTTTATCCAAGTGCCGACAACTGTTCTCTCACAAGTTGACTCATCTGTAGGCGGAAAAACAGCTGTTAACCATCCGCTTGGGAAAAATATGATTGGAGCATTTTATCAGCCTCAATCGGTCATTATCGATATCAGTTGCCTTAAAACATTGCCAGTTCGAGAGTTTGCCGCTGGCATGGCAGAAGTCATAAAGTATGGCATTATCTATGATGCAGACTTTTTTAGTTGGCTTGAGCAGAATGTTCAGCAGATAAAAGAGTTACAACCTGAAGCGCTCACCTACATGATTAAACGATGCTGTGAAATAAAAGCAGAAATTGTTGCGCTTGATGAAAAAGAGCATGGTGTTCGTGCACTACTGAACTTAGGTCATACCTTTGGACATGCGATAGAAGCAGAGCAAGGTTACGGTAACTGGTTGCATGGTGAAGCTGTGGCTGCGGGTATGGTGCTAGCTGCTAAAACCGCGCTTATTTTAGGTTTAATGGAGCGCGCTCAAGTTGAGCAAATTATGTTGTTGATAAAACAATTTGAATTACCTCTTAATGCCCCTGAAAAAATGAGTTATGAACATTTTGCACAGCATATGCAACTTGATAAAAAAGTCTTAAATGGACAGTTACGATTAATACTTCCAACCTCTATTGGCAGTAGTGAGATATTTTCTGATGTCAGTGAAGCGGTGCTTCGTAGCGTAATCGAACATTAAAGAGCATGGTTGAACGTACTTTAATTTCATTTCCTTCTCAGTTGCAACTGATAGAAAGGTTGCAACATCTAATCTACCTATCTTCATCGATGGTGTTTATTTCTGGTGAAAAAGGCAGTGGAAAAAGTACTTTAATTGAACAGCTCTCAAATCAACTTCCTCACAAAACTCGGCAAGTTTTTATTACGCTTTCTGAGACAATCTCTATTCAGCAGGCGCGCTTAAAAATAATTTCACAGCTATTCGAACAACCTCTTTTTGATGCCGATGATAGCCTTTTAAATATATTGGTATTATTAAAAAAACAACAACCTGCAGATTTAGCCCGTGTTGTTGTAATTGACAATGCAAATTGGCTACCAGTAGAAATAGTTGATGAATTAGCGCAAGTGATTCATCAGAAAGCGTTGTTTACTGAAAACGAAATAAACTTTATCCTCGTCGGAGAAGAGCCAAGTAATCGCTCAATGGTGGACCGAATAAAGCATTTACCTGAACTGGAAAATGTCGCTACGTTAGCGTTTACGTTACCACCGCTTATTTTTAGTGAAGCTCAAAAGTTACTCTCTCATTGTCTTTCTCAGGCCGGTTATGTCGCAAAAGTACAACACCAAGATGCATTAGCAAAACAGTTGAAAAATTGCCAAGGAATCCCTGAAAAAATACTCGCGTTAGCATCAGAGATAAGCAACGGTGGTATTGAGGATAGTAACCCTTCTTGGCTAAAGCAGCGTTTCCCTGCTCTTCTGCTGATGGTTGTCATGCTTGCTATTGCAGGTGGACTTGCTTTTGTATTGTACCCACAGTTTATAAAAAAACAGGTAGAGTTTACCGAGATAGTTGAAACGCAAGAGGTACTACTAGAAGATATTCCATCTATCGGCATATCTCCTGATGAAAGTAGTCATTCACAATTAACTGAACCTTTAGCCGGAGAATGGTCTGCTGAAACCTCTGTAGTAATTGATAGCGAATTGAGCGTTGGTATTGCAGATAATGAAGAGCGCATAACGATTCCTGAAAGCGAGTTGCTCGAGATAGCCACTTCTGAAAGCTTAGCAACGATCGAAAAACAAGATGTTGAAATATCAGAGATTAATATTGCTCCAACTGATCAAGTTTCAGATGAATTACTTATATTTAGTGATGAGAGTGAGTCAATCAAAGATGAGGTAAAACTTGATGGATCCCGATCGAATGAAGTAAATCTTAAAGATGAGCTGGTAACTGAAGAGCCATTAATCACAGTTCAGCCTCTGAATGAATTAATCACTTCATCGAAAGATGCAACAACAGCTTCAAAACCTGATCATCAAGCAATAGATAACAACTTTTTTACTGCGAAAGAGCAACTCTTAGCTGTTGATGAAAATTTATATACGCTTCAGCTTTCTGGAATGAGCTCTTATAAATCATTACAAGATTTTATTAAAGTCCATCAGTTGCCTCAAAAGGATCTATACCTGTACCAAACGATGCGTAATGGTAAAAAATGGTATGTTGTTATTTATGGGCAATATCAAAATGTTCAAGCTGCGAATCGTGCTGCCAAACAACTTCCTGGTACATTAAGTCGATTAGATAGCTGGGCTAAAAGGTATGCCTCAGTGCATCAGGATCTTAATTAAATGAGCCATATCAAACATCGTGCTTTCCTGAAATGGGCAGGGGGGAAATTCTCTCTTACCGAGCAGATAAATCGTCGTTTACCAGAGGGTAAGCGCCTTGTTGAGCCCTTTGTTGGTGCGTGTTCTGTTTTTCTTAACAGCGATTTTGATGAATACCTTCTCAATGATATTAATGCTGACTTGATTGCTATGTATAACATCATCAAACGCAGGCCTAAGCAGTTTATTATTGATACTAAACACTACTTTCAGCCACAATATAATAATGAGCAAGCCTATTATAAAATTCGTGAGCAATTTAACGCCACAGATGATCCATACCTGCGCTCATTGCTATTTTTATACATGAATCGTCATGGTTACAATGGCCTGTGCCGATATAATCAAAGTGGTGGTTTTAATGTTCCCTTCGGACGTTATAAAAAACCTTACTTTCCTGAAAAAGAGTTGTTGTTCTTTGCGGAGAAAGCTAAAAAAGCAACTTTTGTTTGTAAACCTTATCAAAAACTTTTCCAATACTTACGTGATGATGATGTGTTGTATTGCGATCCGCCTTACGTACCCTTGAGCAAAAGCGCGTCTTTTACCGGTTATGCCAAAGAGGGGTTTAGCTTAGATGATCAAGCTAATTTAGCGCGCCTTGCACGAGAATCAAAGTGTGCCGTATTGTTGAGTAATCATGATACGACGTTAACACAAGAGCTATATCGTGATGCACAGTGCGATAAAATACAGGTGTCGCGTACAATTAGTCGTAATGCTGAAAGTCGTGAGCCAGTCGGTGAGATATTCGCCCTATTTAGTGCTATTGAAACTAATAAAAAATAGTTTGTTTTGCTTTGCTTCGGTAGAATAGCTATCACATTCTGCTACAGGTAAAAAACATGACTGATTATTTAATTGCTCCCTCTATTCTTTCTGCTGATTTTGCTCGCCTCGGTGATGATGTAAAAAAAGTCCTTGATGATGGCGCCGATGTTGTCCATTTTGATGTGATGGATAATCACTATGTTCCGAATTTGACCATTGGACCAATGGTGTGTAAAGCGCTTCGCGATTACGGCATTACTGCGCCAATTGATGTGCATCTGATGGTAGAGCCTGTTGATACTATGATTGTTGACTTTGCCAATGCTGGCGCTTCAATTATCACCTTCCACCCTGATGCTTCAAAGCATGTCGATCGTTCATTACAACTCATTAAAGATCATGGTTGTAAGGCTGGTTTAGTGTTAAATCCAGCGAGCTCGCTTGAAGAGTTAACGCATGTGATGGATAAGTTAGATGTGGTTTTATTAATGTCAGTAAACCCTGGTTTTGGTGGGCAATCGTTCATTCCACATACACTTGAAAAAATCCGTCAAGTGCGCAAACTGATTGATGCAAGTGGTCGAGATATTCGTTTACAGGTTGATGGTGGTGTTAAAGTTGATAACATTAAAGAGATTGCACAAGCTGGCGCTGACATGTTCGTGGCCGGTTCTGCTATCTTTAATCAACCTGATTACAAAGCGGTCATCGATGAGATGCGTAGTGAGCTAGCAAACGTATAGCCATGGCAAAGATAGAAAATATTAAACTGATCTGTTTTGATCTCGATGGCACACTAGTCGATAGTGTGCCTGATTTACGCTTAGCATTGAATGCAATGATGGATGATTTTCAACTACCTCACTGCCAAGACGAGCAGATCAAAACGTGGGTCGGTAATGGCCTACCAAAATTGGTTGAGCGTGCACTATTGCATGTTGGTAATCAAACAGTGAGTCAATCACAGGCGCTTAGCTGTTTCGAAACTCACTACCAGCATTACCTCAACAGCGCTTCCTGCTTATACCCCGAAGTTGCTGATACATTGCGCGCACTAAAAGCGCGGGGTTATCAGACAGCCTTGATCACAAATAAAGCAGAGCAATTTTTGCCTGAATTACTACAACACTTTGAAATCAGTGATTGTTTTGATTTGCTATTAGGCGGAGACACACTAGCTAAAAATAAACCGGATCCGATGCAAGTTGACTTTGCATTAGCCCATTTTAATGTGCAAAAGTCTCAAGCTGTGATGGTGGGCGATTCTAAAAATGATATTTTGGCTGGACAAAATGCAGGCTTGATAAGCATTGTACTGACCTATGGGTATAACTATGGTGAGCCAGTCTCATTATTAAACCCTGACTATATTATTGACCAATTTAATGATTTATTAGTGCTACTTTGAAGCACAGCAAGGAATAAAAAATGACTAAACCAATTGTATTAAGTGGCTGCCAGCCTTCAGGTTCTTTGACTATCGGTAACTACATGGGCGCATTACGCCAATGGGTGAAAATGCAAGAGACCAGCGACTGTCTTTTTATGTTGGTCGACCTTCATGCTATTACAGTACGCCAAGATCCTAAAGCGCTACGCAATGCGATTTACGATGGTTTAGCCATGTATCAGGCAATTGGTCTAGACCCGAAAAAAAGTACTATTTTCCTACAGTCGCAAGTGCCAGAGCATGCAGAGCTTTCATGGGTGTTAAACTGTCATACTCAGATGGGTGAACTCAATCGTATGACTCAGTTTAAAGACAAGTCGCAAAAGAACGTCACTAATATTAATGCCGGATTATTTAGTTACCCAGTATTAATGGCTGCAGATATTTTATTATATGGACCAAAACATGTTCCTGTGGGCAGTGATCAGAAGCAACATTTAGAGCTAGCGCGTGATATCGCAACACGTTTTAATAATGCTTACGGTAATACCTTTGTCGTACCAGAGCCCGCTATTCCAGAGCATGGCGCACGTATCATGAGCCTACAAGAGCCGACTAAGAAGATGTCTAAATCGGACGATAACGAGAAAAACTTTATCGGTCTATTAGAAGATCCGAAAAAAATAGCTAAAAAGATAAAATCTGCAGCGACCGACTCAGACGAGCAAGCACGTATCTATTTTGATAGCGCTGAAAAACCAGGCGTGTCTAACTTACTTACGCTATTGTCATGCTCAACGGGCACGAGTATTGAAAGTCTGATCCCGCAATACGAAGATAAAATGTATGGGCATTTAAAAGTTGATACAGCTGATGCGGTAGTTAACTTATTAGAGCCAATTCAAGCACGTTATAAAGAGTTACGTGAAGATGAAAGTGCATTACAAGCGATGGCGCGAGTAGGGGCAGAAAAAGCACGCGAACGTGCTGCGACGACTTTAGCTACTGTTTATGACCGTGTGGGTTTTTTGCCAAAATAGAGTCAAATTTATAAACAATAAATAAGGCCAGCATTGCTGGCCTTTTTTTATTTTTAGTTATCTAAAATATTAAATAGACTACAACTCGTTAACAATTAAAGTGATTGTTATTTTATTGGTGAGTTCTGTACCAAAAAGTGACATTAAGTTATGGTCAATGAAAGATTTAACTTATAATCATTGGAATCTTATTTTTACTTATACTATAAAAAGGAATTTGTATGCGATCTTTCTCCCTTTCCATAATAACACTATCGACGGTATTA
Organism: Psychromonas sp. psych-6C06; assembly: GCF_002835465.1. Lineage (NCBI taxonomy): Bacteria > Pseudomonadati > Pseudomonadota > Gammaproteobacteria > Alteromonadales > Psychromonadaceae > Psychromonas > Psychromonas sp. psych-6C06. The sequence continues at coordinate 119,485 of NZ_PIZM01000006.1, forward strand.
CTTACCGCGTGTGGTGGTAGTCTGGACGGTAACTCAAAAGAAACTACAACATCGACCGTTGCGGCTACATCATCTGCAGTTGCGACAATAGTTGCCCCCATTGTAGAGGAAGTATCAGGTGATCCTTCATATTTCACTTATGTAGGTGCGACCCCTGAATGGATTTCAATTAAAGGGACGGGTGGGTTTAACCGCAAAGAAACTGGAGCTGTAACTTTCAAATTAGTAGATGATAATGGTGAGCCTGTTGATGCACAGCCTGTTACTTTTGAGCTTTCAGGGCCAGATGGGGCGACAATTGCGATAGAAGAAGATATTAGTGATTCAGATGGTTTAGTGACTACTTTAATTAAAGCGGGTAATGCTGCTGGGCCCGCAACAGTTAAAGTTATTCTAGTTAATGATCCGACTCTTTTTAACACCTCTACAGGGTTATATATCTCAACGGGTTATCCAGATCAAGGTAGCTTCTCTATTGGAGTAGATAAGTCATCTGTTCCAGGAATAAATCACAACGATGCCAAAGTTGCGGTTACGGTTAATTTTGCAGATGCAGATGGAAATAATCCTATTCCAGATGGAACTGCTGTGTCATTTAGAGCCGAGGAGGGGAGAATTGAAGATAAGTTAACTGGTACAGTTGGTTCATGTACAACTATAAAAAGCGAATGTGTCATGACCTGGACATCAATTGGTGATATGCCTTCGGATGGTAAGGTAACTGTTTTAGCTTATGCTTTAGGTGTTGAAAGTTTTGCAGATGTTGCCCCTTCTAATGGCGTTTTTGATGAAGGAGAAACATACACTGATAATGCAGAGGTTTTCCACGATACAAACTATGATGGTATTTACAATGATGGTGAATGGTTCCATGATGTAGAGGATGCATCAGGACCAAAAGATCAAGCATATACACTTGGTGATGGTAAGTATACTGGCATGCAATGTACTAGTGATGTTGCTTATTGTGACCAACGTTTTATTCATATTTATAAACAGATAGAAATTACAGCAACCACTGATGAGTATCAGTGTAACTTTTCTGTCAGTAGTGTTGAGCTGACTGGATCAGCAAAACAAGCTATTGTAACTGTTGAAGTTTCTGATATGAATAATAATACGCCAGCAGTGGATACTGTGATCACTGCCTCTACAACGAATGGTTCGATAAGCGGAGATACTTCATGGACAGTGCCGAATGCAAGTGGGCCTTACTCATTTGATGTGGAATTGAGTGCTGACGACGAAACTAGCAGTGGTTTCTTGGCCATTAAGTCTGCAGCTCCTGAACCATCATCTCTTATAACGACCTGTAAATTACCGGTTAATGATTAATCGGTAATCCAAGAATGCACAACAAAAAAGGAGCCTCGGCTCCTTTTTTAATATCAGCATAAAAATGATTAATTAGCTTTTATGAAATTCACTCTGTAAAGCAAATTGAGTTAGCTCTTCAATCACTTGCCTTTTAATCTCAAGCTGCTCGTTGGCAGGAATATCATAACGTTCGCTTAACAGCTGGTAGTCATCGCCACTTAAGCTAACGGTTAAACGCGGGCGCTTGGGCTTTTTATGCGTAGGCAGGTCTAATAGATGTCGAATCTGCTCTGAAGGGCTAACACCTTTATCAAGTGCACTGCGACGAATACTGTATTGGAGCTTACTGTCCATATCAAAGGCAATCTGTACCGCTTTGACGACTTTGGCTGACTGTTGCCATGTTTCAGGTAATTTACCGTGTGGCATGATCACTCTCCTTTACTTTTTGGTTATTCATCTTTCGCCCATAACTCTGCAATTTCATTAGCAGGTCGTAGAAATGAAAGGTACACATCTGTGTCGCCATTTTCAAATATAAATATATCAATAAAGCGCTTTTCTTGATCGCCTTGTAGTGAATAATATTCAAACTCTTGGCCATGGCTATCTTCATTAAACTGCGGTGGTGTTGAGTTACGATAATCTTGACGATGGAAATATCCGGTGGTCATGAAATCTTGCTGAATATACTCCTCTGCAACCATATCCGCATAAGGGTGGTTTTTAGTGATTGGCGTTAAACGCGCATGGCCGGGCTGTTCGAAAATCTCCGAAAAATCATCCATATCGAACAATGCTTCAACCTCACTACGAGTCAATAATAGACTATATTTGATCATCTTTTGTGGATTATCAGGAAAGCTAAGGTAGACCAATTGTGAGCCACTACCTTGAGCAATTATCTGCGCATAATGGCTATGCTTGAACTCTAGGGTGTTAATATCAGTAACTTGAAGTTGCATTTTTCGCATAGCTTGGGGTAATGCAAAGCTATCTCCAAAGGTAAAAATATCTTTAATCTGTAATTCTGAAGCATGACTTAATGTACGTGTTGGTACTGGCTGTTTCTTTGCAAATAGTGATTTAAAAAAGCTCATCGGTTACCCCTTTTAAAACGCAAAAAACACGAGCCCTTAGAAAGGGGTCGTGTTGTTATTACGACTTTACGTTATTTAGTTTTTAAACGGTCTAAAATCGATTGTGCGCTTGATTGCTGTGCGCCAATGCCTGCTTCTTGTAGCTTAGTTTTTAACGAGCTATCGCCACTTTCTGCATCTAACTGTTCTGCTGCTTTTAACTTGTCATCAAAGTTAGCTTGTTTCTTTTTGATGCGCTCTAATGAGTCTTTAGCGCTCAACAGTTTCGAATTACTTGCTGAGAAGTTGTCAGTAATTGCAGACGTTGCTTTTTGCACGCTATCCGTTGTTTTAACCATGCTTAATTGACGTTTATAGTCAGTCAGCTGGCGCTCACTCTTTTTAATGAGCTCTTTAAGGCGATCGGCGCTTTTTAGAAAGCTTTCATTTGCTTGCTGTTGCTCTGCTGCGTTTGTTTCAAGCTCTGAAATTTTCTCTGCAACTTCAATCGCTAATGCTTCATTGCCTTGCTCAAGCGCTTGTAATGCGTAACCTTCATGCTCTTTAATACTGGTCTGTAATTGTGCTAACTCGCGTGCTGCTTGCATCTGTTTTGCCATTACATCGGTTAAATCACGTTTTGCGATAGTGATATGTTTTTCGCTATCACGGATCTCTTGTTCAAAAATACGCGTTGCATTTGCATCTACAATTGCTTCACCAGCTTCACTTGCTCCGCCACGTACTGCGGTAATAATTTTTTTAAATATGCTCATTATATTTTCCTTACTTATTTTAAATAAGTGTCCATTTCGCTGATCACTTCTAAGCTATTATCGCTTAATGTTACAATTTCAAGTTCAATATCATCAAGACTTGAGTTGATAGATAATGCGCCAAATACCACGTATTTCTCTTCAACTTTTGCAAAAGAGGAAAGTGGCATAGGAATATTCATTTCTAGCATTGCTTCCATCATATTTGCTTTTAATTCGGCTTTAACTTCATCTTCGCCCCATAAATAAGCGATACATAGGATTTGGTTATCACTGATAGAGAGGAAAATAGGGATCTCTTCACGACCGACGATTTCAACCTGCAATACATCAATGTCGCCATCGATAGGAGTGCAGTCAAAATTAAAACCAGTTTCTGTTTCGTCTTGTAACTGATTTAAGTGAGTCGCTATTGTATGAATATTCATAATGCTCCTTAGAGTAAAGACATTTAATGTCTCGTTGAAAGCTAATTTAGTCCGCTAGTCATTATATGTCAAGCAGTTCATTGATATTATTTTGTCTACCCCAGTAATATTGCGGAGTTAGCGCTATTTTTCAATGTTTAAAATCATTTATTACTGATCATCTGCCACACAACTGCTAAGTTAAACGCTTTAATGAACACTAATTAGGTAAATGTTATGACGCTAATTGTCGATTGTGCTTCTCATCATCTTAACCGTCTTCGCGAACGTATCGATCTCTCTTTTTGCAGTGCTGAGCAATTAGCTGAATTACAACAGGTACTTGGTTTAAGTGATTTTATTGCTGAATCTTTAATGAAACAGCCCAGTTTATTAGCTGAGATTTTGGCAAGTGGGCTTTTGTCATCAGCAGAGCGAATAGACTCTTTAAAAAGTGAGTTACAAACTCGATTGGCTGATACCAGTGATGAGTTGCAGTTGCACAAAGTATTGCGCCTATTTCGACGTAAACATATGGTTATCATTGCTTGGCGTGAACTACTGCGAAAAGCCGATTTAGCTGAGAGCTTTAAGCATATCTCGTTGCTGGCGGATGAGCTTATTTTGCAAGCGATGAACTGGTTGTATGAAAAACAGTGCACTGAACAGGGGACACCTTTTAGTCGTGATGGCGTACAACAAAGTATGTATATCTTTGCAATGGGAAAGTTAGGAGGAAGAGAGCTTAATTTCTCATCGGATATTGATCTTATCTTTACCTATCCTGAACATGGTGAAACCAAAGGTGGGCGACGTGTAATCGGTAACCAGCCTTTCTTTATCAAGCTTGGACAGCGATTAATTGCAGCTCTACACCAAATAACTGAGGATGGTTTTGTTTATCGTGTTGATATGCGTTTGCGCCCCTTTGGTGAGTCTGGTCCTTTAGTGACGAGCTTTGCATCGATTGAAGACTATTACCAAAGTCATGGTCGAGAATGGGAACGCTACGCGATGGTCAAAGCGCGTGTAATTGGAGCTGAGGGCGACTATAAACAAGAGCTAGAGGCAATGTTACGTCCTTTTGTTTATCGTCGTTACATCGACTTTAGTGCCATTGAATCATTGCGAAAAATGAAAGCGATGATTAGTGCAGAAGTGCGCCGTAAAGGGTTAAAAGATAACATTAAATTAGGCACCGGTGGGATTCGAGAAATTGAGTTCGTTGCACAGGCATTCCAGCTGATTCATGGTGGAAGAACGCCTGCGTTACAATGCAAAGGCTTACAACAAACTCTGAGAGTGATTGCTGAAATTGAAGCTTTGCCAGAAAATCGTGTTGAAAACTTATTAAATAGTTATCATTTCTTGCGTCGTGTAGAAAATGTTTTACAGCAAATTGGAGACCAACAAACACAAACGCTACCGACCAGCGAGTTAGATAAGCAACGTTTAGTTGAGGTCATGCAATTTAGCGATTGGCATCGCTTTTATGAAACCTTAAACGAAGTAATGGAAAACGTGCATGATGAATTTAATTGGGTTATCGGAGAAAGTGAAGAGGAACAGCAGTCAGATCAGGATCTAAATGAGTTATGGGCGCTTGAGTTAACTGCGCAGGAGACCACGACGCTGTTAGTCGATAAAGGCGTTGCAGAGCCTCTTGCGGAAAAGTTAACGACTATATTACTGAGTTTTAAAGATGATATCAGTAAACGCCCTATGGGCCCTCGTGGCCAAGAAACGATGGCGAAACTCTTACCAAAAATAGTAGAAAAGATAGCTTGTTATCAACACCCTGCCGCTTTGATGGAACGTATTGCTGATCTTTTATTGCAAATTATGCGTCGTACTGCTTATTTAGAGTTATTGAACGAGAATGATGGTGCACTAAATCAGTTGTTAAAACTGTGCCATGCGAGTCCGCGCGTTAGCTTGCAACTAGGTCGCCATCCAATATTGTTAGATGAGTTGCTCGACCCGCAACACCTTTATCATCCGACTAAAATAGGAAATTATAAGGCTGAATTGCACCAGTTTATGTTACGTGTCCCCGAAGAGGATATGGAGCAACAGATGGAAGCGTTACGCCAGTTTAAACAGATGCAATTTTTACATATTGCAGCAGCTGATATAGCGCGTGCAATTGAACTGCCTAAAGTAAGTGATCACTTAACTTATTTAAGTGAAGCGTTGATGGACTTTGTGGTACAAATTGCATGGGCGCAGATGGTCGAAAAATTCGGTGTTCCAAGTAATGTCGCGGGAACTGATCGTAAAGGTTTTGCTGTTATTGGTTATGGAAAAATGGGTGGATTTGAATTGGGGTATGGATCTGATTTAGATGTGGTGTTTTTACATGATAGCGATATCAGTGGACAAACGGATGGACGACGTGTAATTGATAACCAGCTCTTCTACTACCGTTTAGGTCAACGTATTATTCACCTGTTTAGTGCTCGTACTAACTCTGGTATTTTGTATGAAATAGATATGCGCCTTCGTCCTTCCGGAGATTCAGGCCCTTTAGTTGCAAGTATCGCAGGATATGAGAAGTATTTACGTAACGATGCATGGACATGGGAACATCAAGCACTTGTTCGCTCACGCGCCGTATTTTCAGATAAGCAAATTCTAACGCAGTTTAACAAAGTAAGATCTTCGGTGTTAGCTTTGCCGCGTGAAAGTGCTACCTTAGCTAAAGAGGTGCGCGAGATGCGTTGTAAGATGCGAGATCATCTTAACCGTGCTAAGCAGGGAGAGTTTGACCTCAAACAATCACCCGGTGGTATGGTGGATATTGAGTTTTTAGCACAATTTTTAGTACTAGATAATGCCGCCAGGGTTGATGACTCTTTGTGTCAGTGGTCAGATAACCTACGTATTTTTGAAACCTGCAAACAGTTAAATTTACTTACAGAAGTTCAGGAAAAAGCATTAACGGAAGCGTATTGCGCAATTCGAGATATGGCTCATCGGTTAACACTGAATAAAGAGACGCGGATTATTGATGCCACGCCTTTTGATAAGCAGATAAAAGCAGTTCGAGAAATTTGGCAACAGTTTCTTGAGCAGTAATATTATCAATAAAGGGTATGAAGTTTATCTTCATATCCTTTATTATAGAAATGTTACGAGTAGACTGAGGCTTCACCTTCGGGGCGAGTTTTGAAGCGTTTATGCATCCACATATATTGATCATCACACTCTAATACCATCTTTTCTATCTGCTGATTGGTAGCTGTGGTATCCGCTTCGATATCTTTGCTCGGGAAGTTCTCCATTGCAGGATAAAACACTAACTCATAGCCCTGTGAGCCAGGTAAACGTTTTAAAAATACAGGGATAACACAACTGTTTTTAACGCGTGCCAAAGTGCTTGTACCTGCAACCGTATTTGCATTTTCCACTTCAAAAAAAGGCGCAAAGATACTACTTTTATGTTTACCGTAATCGTGGTCTGGTGCATACCAAAGTGCATCGGCATTTTTTAATACACGTAACATGCCTTTAAAATCTTTTCTGTCTAGCATTGCTCTATGTTCACGCATCCTTCCCCAGTAAAACCAGTAATCTAATACGGCGTTACTGTGTTTACGGTACACCGCATTACAGGGTTGGGTAAGTCCTAATGCACGCGCCCCCATCTCTAAAGTGAGAAAATGAGCCCCTAAAAACACAATGCCTTGACCATTTATAATTGCTTTTTCTACGTGTTGAACATCTCGAATGGTGACTAAATTACGAACTCGCCAGCTTGGCCAAAACCATGCCATGCCCATCTCAAGTAATGCGATACCACTATTTTCAAAGTTTAAACGTACCTTTTCATCAAGCTCTTGTTCGGATAGTTTCGGGAAGCATAATGCGATATTACGCTTTGCGATGTGACCCCGTTTCTTTGCAAAAAAAGAGGCGCACTGTCCCATTAAACGACCTAAAAATAAGAGTGTGCTATAGGGTAATAAGGAACTTATAAACAGGGTTAAAATACCCAGCCAAGCAAGCCAGTATTTGGGGTGGCAAAAAGATGCGTTAAGTTTATATGCGTTCATAATCATCACTTAAATGTAAGGTAAGAAAATAATTCTACCGAATTATCTGATAAATGCCTATTTTGTCTCGGATTCTTTTCTGTGTTTTACTTATAATTGTTATTTTATATTAGACTGTTGATGGATTGATGGATGCTACATACTAAAGGTAACCGTTATTTTGAGGTGTTTTTTGCGCTATTAGGCCTGATTTTTTTCATTGGATTGGTCTATTTTGCAAATGATAATCAAGGCCAGGAGGCTCAGGTTAAACATGCACAAAAAGCGATCGAGCGATCTTATGGTAGTGCAATGGAGCAGAATAAAGACGCAGCGATTCTTCTATTTGAATTACAATTTAATGAGCCTGTTATTGGTGGCTTACTAAAGCAGGCAAGTGAAACAAATGACGCGCAACATTTAGAGTCATTAAAAGACAGTCTCTTTAAAGCATTGCATCTTAAATTTCAAACTAGCCGGGAGTATTTCCCTCAGCAGCAGATATACCTTGTCGATGGCCACCCTTTGTTACGTTTAGATTCGCCCTACAAAGAGTTTGATAAAGACACCGTTTATAATGTCGGCTTGCAAAAAGTGATCACAGATCATGTCGCTTACTCCGGCTTAGCATTGCAGGATGGTGTGTATTTATACCGTTTTTTCTTTCCAATTTATGATGACCACCATAGCTTAATTGCGGTGGCTGAATTTGGCTTACCGTTAATTAATATACAACGTTTTCTATTTGCAGGGCATGGCGCTGCTAGTCAATTTATGTTTTCTAAACGACAATTATTAGATATTCGTAATAAGTGGAAACTGTATGAAGAGTCTGTGCTATCCGATGATCATTATGTACTGAGCCGAGAAGATGCCAATAAAAAGCATAATATTCATTTAACAGGTCAGGAACTGTCTCACTTAAAAGGGCACTTTACTACGTCACATGAAGAAGCTTTATTGACCGATGAAATGTTCTCATTACAAGCAAGGCTTAGAGGAGAAGAAGGCTTTGCCAACTTTCTGCCATTAAAAAATATTAATGGTGACATAGTTGGTCACCTATTTACTTATTTACCGCAACAGAGCGCAACGGTTAAGAAAAACAATCGTGTGATTCTTATTTTATTACTGAGTAGCTTTTTTATTCTATTGGTTACTTTTATCTATCGACAACATCAAAAAAGCCAACGTCGACTTACCTTTCACAATAATATGTTTGATGCATTACCTTTTCCGGTATTTTGTAAAGATGAAAAAAATCGTTATCAGTGTGCAAACTCTGCTTTTTTTAAGCATTTTCTGATTCCGCCTAATACGATATTTTCGAATGGCGATAAGGCCTTTGAAAACGAGCCCGACTCTTTACAAATATCATCCTCTGAATTGATGGACTTAGGAGGGAGAAAGTCAATTAAGGAAACAGTGATTGATGAAGTGGGTGTTATCAATTTAGATACTACTCTGTTTTTGATAAAAAAAGAGAGCCAAGAAGTAGAAGGGTTACTGGGATATATTATCGATGAAACCCAGAAAGTTTCGACTGAAAAGCAACTGGCAGAGGCGCTTGCACTACAAACACAATTAATAGATAGCTTGCCAGTCGGTATTCGTATCTTTAATGCGGAAAAGCAAGTTAAATTAGTGAATAAAGCCTTCCAAGCATTGAGTGGCTTTAAAGGAGAGCAATTAATCGGCTTAGCCTGTGAAAAACAGTTTACTTGTATGCAGTGCAGTCCTGAAGTTTGCCCACTTAAAAAGGCAAAAGAAGAGAAAATGTTTACCCATGTTGAGACGATAAAATACACTCAAAACGGTGATATTCGAACACTCTCAGTTAATTTTCAACCTTTATACGACAATAATGGTGCATTAAACGGCATCATTGAAATTACTACCGATATAAGTAAAACCAAAAGCTTACAAGATAAAACCCACGAGCTGATTATTGCAGATGAATTAACCGGTTTATTAAACTTACGTGGCTTGATGAGCAGTGGTGAAAACTACTTTAGACTTGCACAGCGTACTAAAAAGCCTTTTTTTGCTGTGCATATTGATATTCATGGTATGCGAAAACTAAATTATCAATATGGTGAAAGCGCGGTAGATTCTTTAATTAAGGATTTTGCACAAATCTTACGTGATACCTTCCGAGATACGGATCTCATCGCGCGTATTGGTGGCGATGAATTTGTGGTATTGCTTAATGATAGTGATTACAAAGTGGTGGATAGTGGCCATTTTGCTCGCCTTGAATTAAATATTCAAAAATACAATTTACAACCTGAAAACAGATTAAAAATACTGATCGATACTGGCATTGTGCAGTACTCTGATAAAACCCATAACAGTTTAGATATGTTATTGGATCAATGTGAAAAATTAGTTTACGAGCAACAGCTTAAGCGCAATCTCAGTTAACAGTTTGCTGTTGGGTTTAAGGCCTGCCTGTTCGGGTAAATCAAAATAGTGTAGTGGTTGCTTAAAAGCGATCAGCTTATCTTTAATAAAAGCGCTTAATTGTGTTGGTTGTTGTGTTTTTTGCCACTTAATAAAAGCAACGGGACGGTGTCCATAGGTTGCATCGGGAATCGGCACTACAACCGCCTGTGTTACCGCTGAAAATTGAACAAGGTGTTTCTCAATCTCCTCTGGCTGAATATTTTCTCCACCAGAGATAAACTGTCTATCTTTACGGCCAATCACTGTCAGCGCCTGCTCGTTTATTTTACCGAGGTCAGCGCTTGCAAAATAATCTTGTCTATTAAGCCACTCAATACCAGCTTTGCCTTTGAAATAGCCAACAAATCGAGTTTCACCATTAAGCATAATCTCTTTATTGGCGATCTTTAATTGTCGGTAAGGTAGCAACTGCAATTTTTCATTATTGGTTGAGGTTGCTATCTGTGAAGCCATTTCCGTAGAGCCGTAACTGAGATGGTAATTAAAACCACGTTGCCTAGTTTGCTGAAGTTGTTCGCTGAGAAAGGCGCTCCCACCTAATAAAAGGTGTTTAATCGATAACTCACTGGATTGAAAGTCACTCTTATCAAGCAATTGTTGTAGTTGACTACTTACTAATGAAAGATGAGTGATCATGTTTCTTTTCAACTGCTCAATGGTGATTTTACCCGTGAGTAATCGCAACGTTGCTCCTGCTAGCATCGTCCGCATAACGGTAGCATAACCGCTGATATGGAACATTGGTAAAGATAATAAGTTTTTATCGCCTCCAACAAGCGGAATCACTGTTTGTGATCCTAGCGCGCTGTAATAATGGTTACTAAAGTGGTGCATGATCGCTTTAGGTGATCCACTGCTTCCTGAGGTAAAAATAATGCTTACGACTGCTAATGGATCAATTGTTACCGGCGAACTCACAGGTGGATCCGTAATAATACTCTCAAATTCTAGGGGTAAGCTACTCGGGTTACCTTCCTGCCAAATAAAATTGCTGTCAAGTAACGTTAAGCGTTGCATACGCTCTGCGTCACTGAATTTAGGGTTAAGCGGACAAAAGATAAAACCGTTACGCACACAGGTTAGCTGTAGCAATACTAGGGGGAGTCCATTGCTGGCGATGCAGACTAAACGGTCTCCTTTTCTCATGTTTAATTGTATTAACTGCTCACTCAGCGAATTAATACGCTGATTTAACGCAGCATAGCAAAGAGATTGAGTATCGCTTTCGATAGCTATTGCGTGTGGGGTGTTTAATGCTTGCCATGCAATTGGACAGTGATTGAGTTGTTTAGTTGGCTTAAAGGTATTCACTGGTTAGTCCATAAAATTGCTAATGCCCGACAATCACGCTCGATATTTTTTGCGTTATATAACAGCGGGCTATCGAAATATTTTAAGGTATCAATGCCTAAAGATATCTGTACTCCTTGGTATTCGGGCTGTGCTAAATAGTGATTGGCCATTTTTCGTAGCTGTTGTAATCCAAGCGCGCTTTCAAAGGAGGAACTTATGCTCAGTAAAATTCCCTGTTGATGTGCAACAGAAACAAGTTGGTCTATTTTATTCCTGTTACCAATAATGGTTGGTTTGATGACAAATGCGCGAATCGCCTCATGGTGTTCATAATAAAAGTCAGGTGCTTGTAGTGTTTCATCTAAGCCGAGGAAAATCTTGTTTTCTTCTGCTAGCTGGATATTAATAGCGTGATTGCTGGTGGGCTCTTCAATGTAATCGAGTTGTGGAGTATTGATCGCGTCAAAAAAATCAGATGCTTGCTTTTTATTCCATGCTTGATTGGCATCGCATCGAATTTTTAAATCTGGCGATAGTTGGCAAAGCAACTGGAAGTTAGCGATGTCAGTGGTAATGCTTTCTCGAGCGACTTTCAGCTTAATCACAGCTGGTCGATGAAGCGCTTCAAACTGGGCTAAGACTTGCTCAGTATCACCTTGAAGGAGAGCAATATTGTCCATCTCGATAGATTGTTGGTGATTGATACTTATTGGATTATTAAACAGTCCACTAAGGGCAAATTGCACACTTGGATAGGGGCTTTTATAGTCAGATAAACTTGCTAATGAAGTTGATATTTGCTGAATTATGTCTTGTGTTACCTGTTCCAGCGTTTCCGTGCTAAATCCGGGCAACGGTGCAATTTCAGTAAAATATGTCCTACCTTGGCCATCATTAAGCTGTAAAATTAACCCTTTGCGTTGCAGTAAACGCTGTGCTTTAAACTGCATCGCGGTCTTAAATGGTAACTGGTAAGTAAATAACGTTGCACTTGTTATTTCTGCCGCATAATCGCTAGGGGGCATAGTGCAAAGCAACACGAGAAGTCAGTTTCGTTACTAGTTCATAGGCGATGGTGCCAATGTGTTTTGCTACTTGAGTTGCAGGTAACCCTTCTCCCCAAAGGGTAACATTATCACCCACGTTATCTTGGCAATTTATACCTAAATCTACGGTGAGCATATCCATTGAAACACGGCCAACAATAGGTACTAAGCGACCATTAATTAAAACCGGCGTGCCTTCGGGAGCCATACGTGGATAACCATCACCATAACCGACTGCGACTACGCCCAGTTTAGTATCTGCTTTAGCAGTCCAACTGGCGCCATATCCGACACTTTCACCTGCTTGGTGATCACGTACCGCAATTAATTGTGATTGTAGCGTCATGACTGGTTGTAAATTAAAATCGTCTGCCGATTTGTGCTCGAAGGGAGAAACACCATACAAAGCAATACCGGGTCTAATCACATCTGCATGTGTTATTGGCCATGCCAGTGTTGCTGCTGAATTAGCTAATGAATTAAGGCCACTGTCTACTTGGATATGTGTTTGGAAGCAGGTTAATTGTGTTGCGGTAATATCGTTATCGATTTCATCCGCACAGTTAAAATGAGTCATTAAGTGGATCGGTTTTGCTACATTGTCGCTAGTTTGTAGCGCTTGATAAGCTTGATCAATTTCATGCTCATGAAAGCCAAGACGGTGCATGCCTGTATCGAGCTTTAACCAAACCTGTAAGGCTGTGGTTAATTTACTATTAACTATTGCCTCTAGTTGTTGCGAAGAGTGGATAACGGTTTGCAAATTATTAGCAACTAATATTTTTAGGTCGTCCGCATGAAAGAAGCCTTCAAGCAGAACGATCGGTGTCGTTATTCCTGCTTCTCTTAGTGTTAGTGCTTCGTTTAAACGTGCTACACCTAATGCGTAAATTCCTGAAAGAGTTTGTGCAATGCGCACCATGCCATGACCATAAGCATTAGCTTTTACAACTGCCAATATTTGGCTATTGGGAGCGTATTGTTGCAACACCTTTTGATTATGTTTAAGCGCACTTAAATTAATCACTGCACGGGTAATGCTATCACTATTCATCTTGGTATGCTGCGCCACTGTATTCATCAAAACGTGAATAGCGACCTTGGAAGGTTAATCGAACTTTACCAATTGGACCATTACGTTGCTTACCGATGATGATCTCAGCGATCCCTTTATCGCTACTATCTTCGTTATAAACTTCATCACGATAGATAAACATAATCAAGTCGGCATCTTGCTCAATAGCCCCTGATTCACGTAAGTCTGAGTTGATAGGGCGTTTATCGGCACGCTGCTCTAGACCACGGTTAAGCTGTGAAAGAGCGATTACTGGACAGCGTAACTCCTTTGCAAGCGCTTTTAGTGAGCGTGATATTTCGGAAATCTCTAAGGTTCTATTTTCACTTAGCGAAGGAACGCGCATTAGTTGTAGGTAATCGATCATGATCATACTTACCCCGCCGTGATCACGTGCAATACGACGTGCGCGTGAACGGACTTCGGTGGGAGTTAGGCCTGAACTATCATCAATAAACATTTTACCTTGATTAAGTAAAATCGACATGGTCGACGATAACGAAGCCCAATCATTCTCATCAAGAGCGCCCGTTCTAATTTTACCTTGGTCAATGCGCCCGAGTGAAGCAAGCATACGATTCATGATCTGATCTGCCGGCATCTCTAGTGAGAAGATGATGGTTGGTTTATCTGCATTTAAGGCAGCATGCTCAGCAAGGTTCATAGCAAAGGTGGTTTTACCCATCGATGGACGCGCGGCAACGATGATCAGATCGCCCGGTTGGAAGCCTGTTGTCATCTGATCTAAATCGTTATAACCCGATGAAAGTCCGGTAATACCATCCTGCGGGTTTTTACAAAGATCATCAATACGTGCAACAGTCTCTTTTAAGATATCTTTAAGTGCTTGTGGTCCTTCACTTTTATCGCTTCGTGCTTCCGCGATTTGGAAAACTTTGGTTTCTGCAAAGTCGAGTAGTTCCGCGCTATCTCGCCCTTCTGTTTCATATCCTGCTTCGGCTATCTCATTGGCAACCCCAATTAATTCACGTACCACTGCACGCTCACGCACAATATCAGCATAGTTATTGATATTGGCCGCACTTGGTGTGTTTTGTAATAGCTCGGCTAGGTAAGCGATGCCACCTACGCCTTCAAGTTCTTGCTTATTTTCAAGTTGTTCAGAAAGAGTTACTAAATCTACAGGTATGTCTTCGCTACTTAAACTTTCAATCGTCGCAAAAATAGTACGGTGTGCTCGATGATAAAAATCACGCTCAACAACACGTTCAGCGACATCATTCCATGCTTCATTGTTGAGAAGTAAACCACCGATGATCGCTTGTTCAGCTTCAAAGGAGTGAGGTACGGATTTGATTGCTGAAACGGTTTTATTTTTACTCTTGTTGGAGTAAGGGCTTTTATCGGCCATGTTAAATCCTAACGGTTTGGTGATATCAACGTGCTCATATTGATGTGCTTGATATTATGCTAAAAAGAGGATTTCAATCCAAATATAGGCTGTTAAAAACAGTGCGATTAATACGGCTGCTGAGCCTTGATCTTTCGCGCGTCCTGATAGCTCATGTTTTTCGCTACCGATTCTATCAACGACCGCCTCAATTGCAGAGTTAATTATCTCAATAATGAGCACTAAAAATATCGGTGCTATTAGTAATATTCGTTCAATATAGGTGACATCGAGGTAAAAGGCGACAGGGATAAGAGTCGCCGCTAATAGTAACTCTTGACGAAAAGCTGCTTCATATTTAAATGCACTTTTTAAGCCTTGCAGTGAATATCCTGTTGCAAGAAGGATACGTTTTATACCTGTATTCTTTTCCATTTCCATTCACCCTGTAGCTTAAATTATAAGGTGGTTACTTTAGCAAAAGGGCAGGGGAAGGTCACTTGTAATTTATCAACTGCATACTCCGACATTGCGACATCAATTTTATTTAATAAAGTGTAATAAATGAGTTGGGAGTAGGATATAAGGCGAAGTGATCTTTTAACTTCCAGAGATGATGATTTTACGGTAAGTACTTAACAGTAAAGAAATATATGCGTATATATTTGACCTTTATTTGTTTATAATTATTTTTATTAGATTTATATCACCATTATTTTTTATGATAATGAAGTGTATGGCAATAGCCATTACTTTGTGAAAAGGAGTTGTTTTGTTTAATTATCGCCGTGTATTTTTGTGTACCCTCTTTATTATCTTGTTGTCTTCATGCGCAACTCCCAAACCTGCGACACATCATTCGTTGGTCAACGCTCCTTTGCCTGAGCTAATTCACCTTAGCGATGTTGATGGTAGTGAGAGTGATACTTATCAATACCAACTGTCGCCAAATGGTAAAATGTTAGCTTGGGTTGCTTACACTAATTCTGCCTGGGGTCCTTACCCGACCGTTTTCTATAAAGATTTAGAAACAGGGAAAGAAGGGCGTTTAAAGGCTTATATTAATAATTTTGGTTGGATGCCAGATAGCAAAACAATATTTAACGTACTCATGTATCCCAATGAGACATCAAAGCTTTATTTTATTAATCTAAAAACAAGTTCATATGACACTCCTCCAGCGTATTCCGAAAAAGATACCGTTGTTTTTGTGGTTGATACACTTAAAGAAGATAAAGAGCATATTTTAATTAAGCATAATAATCGCAATGAAAGTGAGTTAGACCTTTACCGTTTTAATATAAAAACCAAAGAGACGCAGTTATTACATCAAAATGATGGCGCTTTAGTGAGTGGCTATCTATTGAATCCAGTGACGAAAAAAGAACGTATTTTTGCTTATATTCAACAGAGTAGAAGTATTGTTTTGCGTGAAAGTGGAAAGACAGTATTTGATGCTGGCGAAGGTGGTACCATCACGCAAGCTGATTATGATTATCATAAAAATCAAATTTGGTTAATTGCCAATAATAACGACGATAAAAAACAATTATTACGTATTGATCTGGATACCTTAGATATTGATGTGATTTACGCTGACCCAGATGTAGATGTCTCCTTTTATGATATTGACCATAATCTACAACCTTATATGCTCACTATGTACCCTGGGTATCAAAAAATAAAGGTGCTAGACGATAGGATAAAACCTTTGATTGAATATTTTAATACGTCTGACAAGGTACGTGTCAATATTCAAAGTAGCGATGCTAAGCAGCAACTATTTGTGGTGGCTAAAGCAACCAGTAAAGGCGTTGAGCGTTACCTTTATAATTTGCAAGATAACAGTAGCGAATTACTGGTTAAATCAGCATCTTTAGCACTGGAAAATAGACTCGTTGATATGAAGCCAATACGTTTTACCAGCCGTGACGGACTGGTTGTTAATGGTTATTTAAGCATGCCAAAAGGTATTGAAGCTAAAAATTTACCGATGGTTTTACTGGTGCATGGTGGGCCACACTCAAGGGATTACTGGGGGTTTAACTTAGAAGTACAAATGTTAGCTAATCGAGGTTATGCGGTGCTACAGGTTAATTTCAGGGGATCTATTGGGTACGGGAAAAGCTTTTTTGAAGCTGGTTTTGGTGAGTTTACCAAGGGAATGCACAATGACTTAATTGATGGTGTAGATTGGGCAATCGAGGAGGGCATTGCCGATCCTAATAAAGTGGCCATTATGGGAGCCAGTTATGGCGGCTATGCTACATTAGTTGGTATGACAAAAACAGCCGATAAATTTGCTTGTGGTGTTGATATTTTTGGCATTTCCGACATTAAACTATTTATTGACCATTACCCTGTATTTTGGAAGCAGCATAAGCCTGTTTGGGAAAACTATTTAGGTAACTTTAGCGATGAGAGTAATTGGGCGCAATGGGCTGAAAAGTCGCCTATTAATTATGTGCATAATTTACAGGCCCCTTTACTAATTATTCAAGGAGACTCTGACTATATCGTCCGCCCGGAACAGTCGAGAAATTTTGTTGAGGCTGCAGAAAAAGCAGGCAAAGAGGTCGACTACTGGGAGATGCCATTGGTTGGACATAGCTATGGTGGTACTGCGAATACACTTAAATTGCAGCGTAAAGTCGATAACTTTTTGCATCAATGTCTTGGTGGACGAAGCGCAGGTTAGAAGCGCGTATAGCAATGACATTGTAGATATTAGCGCTATCCTGCGTCGGAAAAATGTGCTGTTTTACTTACTAAAGAGGACCTCTATTTAGTGTTATTGCTATTAACAACCAGCATTGCTGATAATGCTGGTTGAGATTGTTATTAGGTACGCCACGCAATATTGGCACCGTAAAAAATAAATGGTCACAATTATCATTTCAGAAAAAAGGACACCACTTTACTCGCACAGGTAGATATTCGAACAATCACTTTATGTTATGATTTGATGCTAACCATTAATTGATAGAGGTTGCTCTGTGCTAGCAAAAGGTTCTCTTTTTTCGCGTATTATCAATCGTCTCTGGGTGAAAAGCCAGCATGTGCCTACGCAAGCAATTCAAGAGTTAAGTATTGATCTCGATAGGCCGGTTATTTACGTCGTCGAACAAAATAATGCCAGTGATCTACTTGGGTTACAGGCGAGTTGTAAAAAAGCGGGCTTACCTGATCCTTACCAGCCAATTACTGTGAATGGTGTACAGATAAGTGCGCTGGTCTATCTTCATAATTGGTCACTGTTTGCAGCCAAAGCACCACAACTACAAGACGCGCCCTATCTTGAGCAATATCAGCAGTTACTTGATTTACATAATGGCGATGAGAGCCTAGATATTCAATTAATTCCAGTTACGTTTTATTGGGGAAGAAATCCAGGCCGTGACGGTAAGAAGTCGTGGTTTGATTTGACTCAGCAGGGACAGGTCGGTCTATTTCATAAGTCACTGGTTGTACTGAGAAACGGTAAAGATCACTTGGTTCGTTTTAATCAACCAATTTCGATTAAAAAGCTGATTTTACGTAGTAACAATAAACCGCTTGCTTATAAATTAGCGAAAGTAGCGATGCGTTATTTTGATTTTCAGAAGCGCAGTAGTATAGGGCCTAAGTTGCCGAATCGTAAACAGATGATCGAAACGGTTTTAGCGCAAGCACAGTTACGAAAAGTGATTATTAACCATGCTGAAACACTAAATCTAAGTGAAGATCAGGTAGAGCAACAGTGTCGCGCTTATCTTAATGAGATAAGCACTAATTTCTCTTACTCCTTTATGCGTTTTTTTCGCCTTTTCTTAAGCGCTATTTGGAATTTTATTTATCAGGGTATCGAGGTAAACCATGCGCAAGCGGTGCGACAAGCTTGCCAGAGTGGTGCTGAAATAATCTATATGCCTTGTCACCGTAGTCACATGGATTATTTGTTACTTTCTTATCTGTTATTTGAGCAGGGTGTAGTTCCACCTCATGTTGCTGCCGGAGTGAACCTTAACTTTTTTCCCGCTGGTCCGATATTTAGACGCTCAGGCGCGTTCTTTTTAAGGCGTACCTTTAAGGATGATCCTTTATACGCTGAAGTATTTAATGCTTATTTTTCCATGCTGTTTAAGCAAGGCTATCCAATCGAGTTTTTCACCGAAGGGGGCAGAAGCCGAACAGGGTTATTACTTGAGCCGAAAACAGGGCTACTCTCCACCTCATTAAAAACCTATTTACGACAACCAGATCGAAACGTGGTGATTGTACCTATTTATATTGGTTACGATCACATAATGGAAGTGAACACTTACATCAATGAGTTGGCTGGCCAAAAAAAGGAGCGTGAAAGTGTCTGGCAACTATTAGGCATTGTTAAAAAACTGGGTAATTTTGGGCGTGCCTTTGTTAACTTTGGCGAGCCAATCAATGTCAAACAGCACTTTGATCAGTACCTTCCTGGATGGTCAAAGTCAGAGATTAGCGACAAACAATTTAAACAGCAGGTTACAATTATTGCGCAGCAGGTAATGACTAACATTAATGCGGCTACTGCGGTGAATGCATTACCTTTATGCGCTGCCATTTTGTTGGCAAATAAAAACCATCAAGTGGATAAAAATCAGTTTTTAGAACAACTAAAGTGGCATCAAAAATGGTTGTCAACACATGAAAAAGGTAGTTTGGTTACTTATCCAAAAAATAGTGGTGATGATTTATTGACCCAAGCACTCGCACAACATAAATTTCAGTGTCTAGATGATTGTATTAGTTGCTCTGCACAGCAGGCTTTAGCGCTAGATTATTATAAGAATAATATTGTGCACTTGTTTGTCTTACCAAGTTTAATCTTTCATGCTATTGCTCATTTAACAGCACAAAAACAATTTGCAGATCATAACCATATACTTGAGTGTTGTAGACAACCCTATTTGCAATTGCAAAAAAAATATTTTTTACCTCACCATACAGATGCTTATACGGTATTAGAAAAAACCATTACTTCACTGTTAACGATTGATGGAATAGCTGAAAAATCAGGTCAATATATTGTGTTAGATGAACTGTTAGCTCGCGTAATGGAAGGGCATATCAGCCCTGTATTTGATAATCCAAGCATTGCCATTTAAACTGGCGCCACTCTTATTGTTAAGGAAATAGATATGGCGATTAACGGTCGTACTTTAGTTGAACAGTTACGCAGTAACGTGAATGAATTATCTGTTATGCAACTACATGAAAAATTGAAACAAAATCCTAAAGCAGTATTAATTGATATCCGTGAAGTAAGCGAGACCAGTTTAGGGACCATCAACAATGCCACATTAATTCCGCGTGGTGTATTAGAGATGCAAATCGATAGTAATGAGTCAATTAAGCAACGTTTTGCCACGCTTGATGAGTTGGCTGAGCAGCCTGTGTATCTTCTATGTCGTTCTGGTGCCCGTAGTGTATTTTGTGCATTGTCGTTACAGCAAATGGGGTTTAAAGAAGTATATTCGATTGCGGGTGGCTTTTTAGCTTGGCAAGCGGCTGGTTATGAGGTGAGCAGCGCTTCGTGAGTGAACCCTATCTAGTCATCAGTGCTCCACTTCATTTCAGTGAAGAGATAAAAAAGAGTCGTTTTCTTACTTACCTCGCACCTGTCGAAAATAAGCAGGCTGCCCTTGATTATTTGCAAACTATTAAGAACTTACACCCTGATGCTCGCCATCACTGCTGGGCTTATATCGCAGCAAGCCCTAAAAATGGTGTGCTAATGGGCTGTAGTGATGATGGTGAGCCAAAAGGGACTGCGGGAAAACCGATGATGGCGCTGTTACAGGGAAGCAATATAGGTGAAATAATGGCTGTTGTAGTGCGCTATTCGGGTGGAATTAAACTTGGCACTGGTGGCTTAGTTCGCGCTTATAGTAATGGCATCCAACAGTTATTACCTCAAATAGAAACTCGTGAAAAACGTTTTTATCAGCAATATCAGGTGAGTTGTGATTATGCTCAAATGGCGCAACTAGAAAGCTTGTTAGTTCCGAATGTTGGACGTATTGTGCGGGTTGAATATCTACAATCTGTAGATGCATTGGTTGAAGTCGATCTGCAATTGGCTGAAGATTTTTTAAAGCAGCTACAATCAGTGACACAAGGAAAAGTGCATGTTAACAAAATATTGCCAACCCAAAGTTAAAGTGAGCTAACGTGGCCTTTCGTTCAATTATTCGTATTGTTGGCATGTTGATTGGTTTGTTCAGTCTGACAATGCTTCCTCCCGTTGCTATCGCTATGTTTTACGATGATGGTGGTGGACGTGATTTTTTAGCCGCATTTATCGTTACCTTGCTCATTGGTTTTATTTTATGGATGCCTAATCGACATTCCAAAACAGAGCTTCGTGTACGCGAAGGTTTTTTAATCGTAGTACTGTTCTGGGCAGCGCTGGGTAGCGTTGGGGCTATCCCCTTCTTAATGAGTACCAGTATTGATATGAGCTTTGCTTCGGCATTTTTCGAGTCATTTTCTGGTTTAACGACTACTGGTGCGACTGTGATTGAAGATCTAGACAGTCTGCCGAAGGCGATGCTCTTTTATCGACAAATGTTGCAATGGTTTGGTGGTATGGGGATCATCGTCTTAGCGGTCGCTGTATTGCCTATGCTTGGTATCGGTGGAATGCAACTGTATCGAGCAGAGACACCTGGGCCAGTAAAAGATTCAAAAATGACACCGCGTATTGCAGAAACCGCTAAAGCGCTTTGGTACGTTTACCTGTGCTTAACAGTTGCCTGTATGATGGCTTTCTGGCTTGCAGGAATGAGTCTTTTTGATGCGTTGGGGCACAGCTTTTCAACGGTATCGATTGGTGGGTTTTCAACTTACAATGACAGCATGGGCCACTTTAACAGTGATGTGATTAACTTTATTACTGTGTTGTTTTTGATTATATCGGGTATTAACTACGCACTGCATTTCAGTGCTTTTTCAGCGAAAAAATTCTCATTTAATATCTATAAAGAAGACCCGGAAGTACGTGCATTTATTTTTATCCAAGTTTTTCTAACTGGTATCTGTTTTGCCATGTTAATGAATCATGAGGTTTATGAGACGATAGAGCACACTTTTTCACAGGCACTTTTCCAAGCCGTCTCTATCTCAACGACGGCAGGGTTTACCACTACCTCTTTTGCAGACTGGCCACTATTTTTACCGGTTTTATTAATCATCTCTAGCTTCATTGGTGGTTGTGCAGGTTCAACGGGTGGCGGGTTAAAAGTGATTCGTGTTTTATTACTTAATTTACAAGGTATGCGCGAATTAAAACGTCTAGTACACCCCAAGGCTGTTTATAAGATTAAGCTTGGTAATAAAGCGCTACCCGATCGTGTTATTGAGGCGGTATGGGGGTTCTTTTCTACCTATGCATTAGTTTTTATCATTTGTATGTTAGCGCTCTTAATGACGGGAATGGATGAAATAAGCTCATTTTCAGCAACCGTTGCCATGCTTAATAATCTTGGGCCTGGTTTAGGGCAAGTCGCTGTACACTTTAATGAGGTCGGTGATGCCTCAAAATGGGTGATGGTGATGGCAATGCTGTTTGGTCGTCTTGAGATTTTTACTCTGTTAGTACTATTTACCCCTGTTTTTTGGAAAAATTAAATGACAACAAAGACTCTTGTTTTATATTCATCGGTTGATGGACAAACTCTAAAAATAATTGAACGTATTAATACGCTGGTGGAAGGTGAATTTAAATTATTTGATATTGATAAAAATCCCGATATCGCATTTGATGAATATGCCAAAGTGCTGATCGGGGCTTCAATTCGATACGGTAATTTTCGTAGCAATCTAATCGAGTATGTTAATACTCATAAAACACAAATTGATAAGCTACCTAATGCCTTTTTTTTAGTCTGTTTAACGGCTAGAAAGCCAGAGAAATCATTACCTAGTAATAATACTTATATGGCAAAGTTCAATGCGCTTTCGGATTGGCAACCGCGTTTGAAAGGAGTATTTGCAGGTGCATTATTGTATTCACGCTACAACTGGTGGCAAACACTGCTGATTCAGTTAATTATGAAGATGACTGGTGGCAGTACTGATAAAAGTAAAGATATCGAATTAACCGATTGGTCAAAAGTCGAGTCGTTTAGTAAAGATTTTTCAGATTTATAACGCTACAATGTGCTTTTAGTTTTTGAGTACCCCTGTCATGTCTGAACACCCATCTGTCTCTCTTCACCAACAGATCCTATTAGATGTCTTTGGTTATAATACCTTTAGAGAGG
The DNA here is from genome assembly GCF_002835465.1 of Psychromonas sp. psych-6C06. Classification (NCBI taxonomy): domain Bacteria; kingdom Pseudomonadati; phylum Pseudomonadota; class Gammaproteobacteria; order Alteromonadales; family Psychromonadaceae; genus Psychromonas; species Psychromonas sp. psych-6C06. The sequence continues at coordinate 142,608 of NZ_PIZM01000006.1, forward strand.
GACAGGAAGAGGTTATTGGACATCTTTGCGATGGCAAGGATGCGCTTGTGGTAATGCCTACGGGCGGAGGAAAGAGCCTCTGTTTTCAAATTCCTGCGCTAGCACGCGAGGGAATCTGCTTTGTTATCTCTCCGCTTATCTCTTTAATGAAAGATCAGGTTGATACATTACGTAACTGTGGTGTTGCCGCCGCTTATTTGAATTCTAGTCTCTCCTATCAAGAACAAAATCAAATCATCAATGAGATGCATACAGGGCAATTAAAGCTGGTATATATCGCGCCTGAACGACTATTACGTCCTGATTTTGTACAACGCTTAGAGAGTTTACCTATTAATCTGTTTGCCATTGATGAAGCGCATTGTATTTCACAGTGGGGGCACGATTTTCGTCCAGAATATGCCCTTTTAGGGCAATTAAAACAGCGTTTTCCAACAGTTCCTTTGGTCGCACTTACCGCAACAGCGGATCATGCGACCCAAAAAGATATTCTTGCGCGACTTCAGCTTGATGAGCCACTGGTTGCAATTCATAGTTTTGATCGCCCTAATATCGAATACCTACTTGTTGAAAAATATCGCCCTTTAAGCCAGTTGTTTAATTATTTAGAGGGGCATAAAGACGAAAGTGGCATTATCTATTGTACTAGCCGTCGACGTACAGAAGAGCTAACGCAAAAGCTACAAGCACAGGGAATAAAAGCGCGTTGTTATCATGCTGGATTGCCACTTGAAGAGCGCCAATCGGTACAAGATGCATTTATTAAAGATAGGGTCGAAGTCGTCGTTGCCACGGTTGCCTTTGGCATGGGAATCGATAAGCCTAATGTACGCTTTGTGGTCCATTATGAGATCCCTAAAAATATTGAATCCTATTATCAAGAGACCGGCCGTGCTGGTCGAGATGGGCTACCTGCACAGGCCATGTTGTTCTATGATCCGGCAGATCCGGCACGTGTGCGCGGCTTATTAGAAAAGAATGAAAATGAAGAGCAACTACGTATCGAACTACATAAACTGAATACTATGGTTGCCTTTGCGGAAGCACAAACCTGTCGTCGTCAGGTATTACTGAATTATTTTGGTGAATATAGCCATAAAGCCTGTGGTAACTGTGATATTTGTCTTGATCCGCCCAAAAGCTATGATGCGACCATAGATGCTCAAAAGATCCTTTCTTGTGTTTATCGTACGGGACAACATTTTGGCATGCATCATATTGTCGAAGTATTGCGTGGTGCGCAAACGGCGAGGATTAAAAGTCTCGGCCATGAAAAGCTCTCTACTTTTGGCCTAGGAAAAGATCAATCTACAGAGTACTGGTTAAGTTTATTAAGGCAACTTATTCATTGTGGTTTGTTAATGCAAAACTTAACGCGTGGTTCAGCGTTACAATTAACTGAAGCAGCTCGGCCAGTTCTGAAAGCGCAACAAGCACTTTACTTAGCAGAGCCACGCCTGAAAATGGTCAGTAAAACCAAGAAGAAAAAAGGTGTGCTAGCTAGTGTGGCTGATAACAAATTATTTGCCCGCTTGCGTCAGTTACGTAAGCAGATTGCAGATCGTGAAGAGTTGCCTCCCTATATTATTTTTAGTGATGTTTCATTAGCCGAAATGAGTGAACTGATGCCTCTTACTGAACGTGAATTCCTAAATGTTAGCGGTGTTGGACATATTAAACTCGAAAAGTATGGTGAAGAGTTTATGGAAATCATCAACGAATACGTGCAATCAGTTTAGGGGGATAAGAGCAAACGAAGTAAATAACCGTGCATAAAACAACTTGCAATCTAGCCAAAGTTGTTATGTTTATATAACAATGGCTTATGTGGTTTTTTCTTGAGTTAAGCCACTTTTCTTGCGTAAAATTTAGAGCGCATACTTAACTAGCCTCAATTTTGGTTGATGGAAGTGTTATGAAGTTTAAAATCATGATGTTGCTACTTTTATAACATAGTGCCGTTAGTTTTGCGTAATTCAAGGAAAATTATCGTCGTAATAACTGGTTATTGGTAGATGATTTAACGCCCAATTCGCGGAAATAGCGGTATTGTATCGCTTTGCTTATCCCGAACTGAGGTTATATTGGTATATAGTCATTACCTACCTAGACTAGTCGCTCAATTCATAAAATTGATAATCCCATTCTGTTTTTAATATCCTCAATAGCTTGCGTGGTATCAACTTTATCCATTGGGATTTGTTGTGGCTCGATAGCTCTCCAACGGAATTGTTCCTGCTCTTTTTCTGCGGCTGCGATTGAAAATTTAAAGGGGTGATACCCAGCAACGCCTAAACGTAAATCTGTAATTTGTAGCTCATTATTAACCTCATCAAAGCGTAACCAACCATGACTAAACCATTCTAATCGTGCTAAGTATTCCGGATCTGATGCGTTGAGTAGATTGCGATTGGTTTCATAACGTTGCCATATTAGTGGCTTTTTATCGCCTAAATAGGTGAATGCTTCATAATAACTGTCTTGATGATAACTTAATACACGCCAATAAATGCTGTTAAAAGGAGTGGGCATGACTAACATAGGTTGATGCTGAGCAACGTTATCATTTTTGACGCGTTCGCTGATCATAAACTGCGAAAATTGTCCCCAAGCTAAATACCCACAACTGAATATTAATGCCCATTGGTTGAGTTTTAACCAGCGTGTTTTATTTTTGCTAAACCACAAGCAAACCACCGTGATTAATAACGGTAGCGTATACAAAGGATCAATAATGAAAATGCTATGCCATGCAATTGGTGGCGAAGTTAAGGGCCATAGCAATTGCGTGCCATAGGTAGTAAAAGAATCTAATAGTGGGTGGGTGATCAAAGGCAAAAATATCACTAAAAAGAGGGCTACTCTATGATTGTGAAAATTTGGTTTTATCTTTAAAGCAATTAGGTATAGGGCGATTGAAATAGCAGTAAGTACCAACAACGAATGACTAAAGCCTCTGTGTGAAGTGTAGTTGTCGACGGCATTACCATAATCAATAAAAACATCTAAGTCAGGTAAAGTACCAAGAAAAGCGCCTGCTAATAGGGTTTTTCGTCCAAAGGGCTTGTAGCCTGCTGTCGCAGCGACGGTTGCACCTAGTGCAATCTGAGTAACTGAATCCATACTTTCCATTTCCGTCAATAAAATATTGATTATCATTGAAGAGAAGGGAAAGTGCGAGGTTTAGGGTGTTTTTTCTTAGCGCCTATTTGTCTATAGCTAATTAAATTGTTCTAAGCGCTTTAAAGCACATTCTAATATTTTGGGTGAAAGTTTTATTTGTAACTCGTCTAGTTCATAGCTGTTAAAAAGCTCCCCTAAAAAAGCGCACAGATAAGTAAGCGGTGCGTGGCAAAACAGTTTGGGGTTTGAGAGGTAATCACTACCTCTTTTTTGCATCCACTCTGCATTATCATGGGCTTTCATAAAACCAAGTTCATTGATGACATTTTTAAGCTTTGCGAGTAGTGCGTTATAATCTAAAGATTCTTTCTCAAACTCTGCGCGATAGATTGCAATTGAATTAATAGCTGCTTGGCTTGGAATGATCTCCATGGCATGAATGTTACACATACATAAAGTTCCTTATTATTTTTAGTGGAGTGCGATTCGATATTGATTCGCATCTGTGGCCCATTTCTGTAATGAAGAGTGTGATAACAATCGAATTAAGTACTTAGTGATGTTATTGAGCTAAATTAGCCCCTATACTTTAATAAAGTTGTTCTCATTCTGGCTCTTATAAAAGCCTTGTAAATATTGTGGTCTATTTTTGTGTGATTAATTGTAGTTTAATTTTTATATTTATTTGTGTTTATGATGATTATTATATGTAAAAAAATACAAAACATGATGTAGATCGTGCTTTGTAGTTATCTTATTTCACAGCTATCTGCTGGTATTTTTATCTTAGGGGTAAAGCGATGCTGTTAGAGCATATTGAAATTGTTGGCTTTAGAGGAATAAATCGTTTATCACTTAAGGTTGGTGAGTTAACTGCGCTTATTGGAGAAAATAGCTGGGGAAAGTCGAGCTTATTAGATGCATTATCACTCTTTTTATCTGGAACTCGTAAAAATTATAAACTTTGTAAAGAAGACTTCCATCAACCTCCTAATCCAGAAATCAGTAGTAATAAGCTAATTCACTTGGTTTTTATTTTTAAAGAGCAGTTTTCTGGGCAGTCCAACTTGCGTCAATATAAAACCATAGAAAAGGTCTGGAACAACGACAATGAGGCGCTAAAGTCTATTTATTACCAGATTGATGGTGAGTTAATGCCATCAGGCAATATTAAAACTAGTCGGTACTTTTTAACGGCGCAGGGGGAGGAAAAACAGTTTGCCAAAGATGAACTTGCTGATCTGGTCAGTGAGTTTATCTCATTTGTACCTGTGTTACGTATGGGGGCTGATATTCCATTAGTGATTGATGACGAGGATAAGCTTTCTCTACATAGTAAAAGGGAACGCTTTGAAGCACGGATTAAACATATTTTTCGACGTTTAAACTGTTCATCACAACAATTGCCAGAGCAACAAATGAAGCGTGGTTATGAAGCACTCTCTTATATCTTCGATCATTACTTATTTAAGCGCCATAGTGGTTTTGATTATCATCGTGTTGATTTTGAACATGATATTCATACTCAACAACCCTTTTCATTTAAGGCGATCAGTCATTTCCATGATCTTTTAAAGGAGGGAAATAAAAGCGATAGAGCGATGTTATTGCTAATTCTTGGTGAATTTTTAACGGTGCGTGGTGAACACCTTCTACGCCGTGGTGCCACGCCTATTTTATTGCTCGAAGAACCTGAAAATAACCTACATCCAGTGAATTTAGCGATCACTTGGCGCTTCTTTTCTTTATTGCCTATGCAAAAGCTAGTCACCACCAATTCTAGCCACTTGTTATCATTTTTCCCATTAAGTTGTATTCAGCGTTTAGTACGTGAACAATACTTAATAAAAAGCTATCGCTTAGATAGGGAGCATTACTCCACTAATGATTTACGCCGTATTACCTTCCATGTTCGTATGACACGCCCGCAAAGTATATTTGCACGAGCTTGGTTGCTGGTTGAAGGTGAAACTGAAACTTGGTTATTATCAGAATTAGCTAGATATTGCGGGCACCATTTAGTGATTGAAGGCGTTCAGGTGATTGAGTTTGCACAGTGTGGTTTATCGCCCTTGATTAAGCTTGCGAAAGATTTAAATGTGGAGTGGCACGTGTTAACGGACGGTGATGCTGCAGGGCAGAAGTATGCAGGTCGAGTTCGAGAGATGTTAGGTGAAACTGACTCGCTGGTTAATCGCTTAACAGTGCTACCGGCATTGGATATTGAGCACCTGTTCTTTGATAATGGTTTTGCAGATATTTATTTAAAAGCCGCTAATTATACGGAACAAGATTTGATACGTTTATCGGTAAACAAAGTGATTGATAAAGCGGTTCATCGCCACTCTAAGCCGGGGCTAGGGCTTGCTATCGCAACTGCGGTTGAGGAGCGGGGGGCAGAATCTATCCCACCGCTATTAAAACGTTTGTTTGCGCGCTTGGTTGCAATGGCTCGCACGCAGTCAGGGTAATTTATTTTAATGAATAAGTAAGCGTATGTTTGTCACCGGTGAGCAATAATTGTTGGTCTTTAATGCTTACTTCAGACCAGTTTGATAAAGTGCTACTAACGCTCATCTCAATATCGTTAACTTGAGGCTCACACATTTTTCTTGTGCTTCCCATTTTATCAATCCGCACTTTATTGGTATCGAGTTCGACGACGCCAAAGAAATTATTACACCCTAAATTACCTGATGCTTTCGCTTGCTCATCGATGCTCAAAGTGCTCTCTGTTTCAAGTGTTTTGCCATCAATACTGGTGAGTTGCCACTGTTTCTGAATATCTTTTAGTGCTAAAGGTGCGATGTTATTCGCTTCATTGCTACAGGCAAATAGAAGTGTGCTAACTGATAATAGAGCGATAGATGCAAATTTCATTTTAATGGTCCTCATTATTCATACGACGTTCGATAAAGCGTTTTTTACTGCTTCTTTTGATACTTTTGACGCTTTTTAGTTTTTTAATTTTTTTCATGATGCGCGACAAATGAATACGGTTAATCACGGTAATGGTGACATTAATGGAATAAATATGGTTTGGCAATTCAGTCGTTTGTAAATCTTCTACATTGGCATTACCCTTTGCGATGATATTAAACAGTTCAGCCAAACCCGCTTTATGATTTACCATCATAATATTAAGATCAGTGGAGTATTCATACTGATTCATAAAGTCCATATCCCATTCTACTGGAATATATTTATCGAGCTCATTTTTGAAACCGCTAACGTTATGGCAACCCGTAGAATGAACTACAAGCCCTTTACCTGAACTGCTATGGGCTACAATCTCATCACCTGGTAATGGTTTACAGCAGTTAGCATAGGAGATCATCATATCTTCAGTGCCTTTAATTGCACTTTGGCGATTTTGTTGTTTTAGCTTAGATTCGGTTAACTCTCCCGCATTACCGCGTAAACGGCGTGCAATAAGAATACTTAATAACTTTCCTGTGCCAATTTCATTCAACAGACTATTAAAATCAGTTAAATGATAATCCTCTAATACGCGATCGATATTTTGTTGAGGAATATCGGTGAGATTGGTTTGATTAAGGGCGAGTTTTAACAGGCGACGCCCCTCTGGAATGGATTGTTCGCGAGTAAGCTGTTTTAAGTAGTGACGGATACTTTGGCGCGCTTTATGTGTGGCAACAAAGTTGAGCCAATCGGCACAGGGTTGCTCCTCTTTACCAGTAATAATTTCAATCGTCTGGCCACTCTCGAGCTTAGCGCTTAATAGTGCAAACTCTTTATCTATTTTTACACCGGTACAACGGTGACCAATATTGGTGTGTAGTGCGTAGGCAAAATCAACTGCGGTAGCATGCGCTGGTAATACAATAATTTTCCCTTGTGGGGTGAGCACGTGTATTTCGTTATTGCCCAACTCTTGTTTGATGTTTTCTAGCATGACTAAGGAGTTGGTTGTATTGTCTTCTTGCTCTGTTAAGCCTTGGAACCAGTTACGTGTTTGCAGCTGTGCGGTGATGTTATTATTGCCACCACCCTCTTTGTAGCTCCAGTGTGCTGCAATGCCTTGTTTGGCGACTGCATCCATATCTTCAGTACGGATCTGTATTTCGATATTGACACCATGATGCGTAATTAATGTGGTGTGTAATGATTGGTAGCTGTTGGCTTTAGGAATCGCAATATAGTCTTTAAAGTATTCTAATTTAGGCTGATATAGGTGATGCATTTGGCCTAATACGCGATAACAAGTATCAAGATCTTGTACAACAATGCGGAAGGCATATACATCCATGACATCATGAAATTGGCAACCTTTTTTGCGCATTTTTCGGTATAAACTATAAAGGTGCTTTTCACGGCCAAGCACTGTAGCTTCAATACCAATGCCTTCTAGCTTGGCTGAAATTTCATCACAAATGCTTAGAATAAAGTTTTTACGGTTACCACGTGCTTTAGTGATCGCTTCTTGAAGTACATAATATCGTGCTGAGTTTTGTGCTTTAAAAGCGAGCTGTTCAAGTTCGTTTTTAAGGTGATGTAACCCTAATCGGTCAGCGATGGGGGTAAAAATCTCAAAGGTCTCTTGGGCAATGCGTTGACGTTTATCTAGTCTTAATGAACCTAATGTACGCATGTTATGAACACGGTCGGCAAGTTTAATGAGCATAACGCGAAAGTCTTTTGACATTGCAATCAGCATCTTTCTAATATTTTCTGCCTGAGCCTGTTCGCGGTTTTCAAAATTAACTTTATCAAGTTTAGTTACCCCCTCAACCAAGTCAGCAACACTTACATTAAAGGCATCTACCAGTTGCTGATGAGTCGTCTCAGTATCTTCGAGTACATCATGTAATAATGCAGCAGCAAGGGCTTCGTGGTCTAATTTCATAGACGCTAATATTTCCGCCACAGCAACGGGGTGAGTGATATAAGGTTCGCCACTTGCACGTTTTACGCCATCGTGTGCTACATAAGCATATTCATAGGCGCGCTCGATAAAAGCACACTGTTCTGGGCTCAGGTATGATTGAATGGAGTCGTTAAGTGCTTGGAAAATTGACATTTGTTACCCTGTAATTTGCTTTCTTGCCATGATTAACTCTGCTGTAACCTGTGTTTTATTATCATTATTGCTAAATAATATTGTTCACCTAAGTTGGCATTAGGCCGACACACTGTACATAAAAATTGTTACAGCTTATTTTGTAACGTAAATCATTGTTATTAATTATAGTAAAACGAGTTGCATGAGTTGCAAAGCAGAAACTGCGTTTATTTTGCCCATTCCTTTAATTGTTTAATTTCTTCGGCCCAAATATCAGAGTTAGTGGTTTCAAGCACCAATGGAATATCATTAAACCGAGCGTCTTGCATAATATATTGAAAACAGTCCCAGCCAATCTCACCCGCACCTAATGGTGCATGACGATCAACACGACTGGCAAAAGGCACTTTACTGTCATTAATATGCATTGCACATAAATACTCAAAACCTACAATATCAGAGAATGCTTGAAAAGTTGCTTCACAAGCTTGCGTAGAACTTAAATCGTAACCAGCCACAAAGGTATGACAAGTATCGAGGCAAACACCTACTCGGCTTTTATCATTTACATGTTCGATAATGGTCGCTAACTGCTCAAAACGATAACCTAAATTAGTACCTTGTCCTGCGGTATTCTCAATGATGGCTTTAACACCTTCGCATCGTGCTAATGCCCAATTAATTGATTCTGCCACGCGAACTAAACAATCATGTTCAGTTAGTTTGTTGAGGTGACTGCCAGGATGAAAATTTAGCAATGTTAATCCAAGCTGCTGGCAACGTTGCATCTCGTCTAAAAAGGCTAAGCGTGATTTTTCTAAAGCCTCTGGATCAGGATGCCCAAGGTTAATTAGATAAGAGTCATGGGGAAGTATTTGCTCTGCGGTATATTGATAGCGTAAACAAGCTGCTTTAAATTTTCTGATAGTGTCTGCATCGAGTGGCTTGGCTTCCCAGCGACGCTGATTTTTAGTAAATAGTGCAAATGCAGTTGCACCGATTGCGTAGGCATTTTTCGGGGCGTTAAATACCCCACCCGAAGCACTCACGTGCGCACCAATATATTTCATAAAACAACTCCTTAATACTGACACCAAACGAAATAAATAGCCTCTCTATTTTACTGGTTAAAATAACTTATCTCTTCGTAAAAATTATCGTAAAGGGAACAATTATTTACATCAAATTTCGCCTTGAACTAAGCCACTTTTCCTGCGCAAAATTTAGAGTACATACTTAACTCGATTGGTATTATGTATTAAGTATAGCAAACTGGTTTATTGAATGATTAAATTAATCAATCTGCTCGCAATCTGTGCGGTATGTTTATCTTGGTCATAGGTTGGGTTGTATTCGGCAACACAGGATATTTTGATTTTATCTGCACTATGTTTTTTGATGATGTAAATAAGGTGTTCAATCATATCGAGTTGGACACCGTAGGCATTTGGAAAGCTAACACCTGGTGCAACATAAGCGGGTAAAACACTGAGGTCAAAACTGATGTACAGGGCGTCTAAATGATGCATGAAGCTTTTTATTTTTGCCTCGAGTTGCTCTACATGTAACCAGCTCATTTTGGTGTCGTAAATATATTGTGCGTGGTGGACGCGTGCATGATTGAAGACAGACTGGGTATTGTATTGTTTATTAACACCTAGGCAAAGGTAGTTAAATTCGCGATCATTTTCTTGGCAGTATTCAGCAATCTGAGAGAAGGGGTTGAGTGAAGTAAGTTTATCGAGTTGATTCATGCCTAAAAAGGAGGAAAAATTAATGATGCCAATACGGCTATCTTGTGGCTCTGTTTCACACAGTGCAAGGAAGTTACCATAGGCCATTTCATGTCCGCCACCGAGTACCATCATGGTGTGTTTTTTACGCATGAAATGGGCCAATGCATTTGCTAAATCACGTTGTGCTTTTTGCAAATCAAACCATTCACAGTTGAGATTGCCTGCATCGTAAACATGTTGATCTTGATTAAGGTGCCAAGCGATATTTGCTAAGCTTTTACGAATGAACTCTGGCCCTTTAGTTGCCCCACTTCTGCCTTTTGCATGACGTATACCGAGATCACAAGGAAAGCCAAATAAACAGATGCCAGCGGGGCTGGTTTCTTTGTATTCTTCTACTTTGTCATGCCAGCGAAGATTAAAAGCACCGTTACCTTGCTCGGTGAGTCCTGTCCATATTTTATTTGTCATTGCTATTCCTTAATCGCATCTATTTTAATAGTGTAGCTAATAATGTTAGTGACATAATATAGTTGTTTTAAGGATGTGAGCTATGCCGAATTAGTGCCGTTCTAGCCAAAACTCCTCTTCATTGAAATTGACGAGAATACGATTTTTTTCATACTCATAAACTTCTGCACTATTTTGAATGGAGACAAAACCTGAACTTTTCTCGCCATTATTCGTTTCAGCTTTAAAGGCGATTGAAAGCAGTATATCTTCATACTCTAGTTCCCATTGACCTGTATATAGGAGATCAGATTTTTCATTAAGCGTCTGTTTGATAGAGAAAAAACCATCATCTTTAAATATCCACTCTTGTTGTTTTTTGGTACTTTTACTATAACCGACCCAGCGACTAATTAAAAAAGGCTTAGAAAGTTTGTCATTGGCAACTGTTACTGCTGGCTTGGCCTTTTCAGCAGCTTTTTCTGCAACAATTTCCGACTCAGGATCTTTTTCAACACTAATGGTTTTAATGTCATTGGTTGGCTTCGTTGGTTTGGTTTCTGAAAAATGAGTTACTCCATTTTCATCTTTCCAAGAGTAAATCTCTGCAGAGAGTTGGGTGGTAAATAGGGCTATTAAAAGCGTAATAAAAAGGCGCATATCCATTGCTCGTTTGAATAATCAGAAGAAAGATGTTGGCAGAATAGTAATTATCTTTTTTAATGGCAAGATAATTACTAATAATAGGTCAATAACCTATAAAAAATGAGAGGGGTGACATGGCCTGTAAAGATTGTGAAAGCAATATTTGGAAGCAAAAATTGGGACGTTGTAAGCGCTGTATGTGGATTAACTTTATTTTATTGTTAACTAGTGCTCTAGGTAGTTATTTCATGTTTCAAGCAGAGCCCAAGTCAGTGCAGAGTATTGCGCTATTTTTCACACTCTTTTGTAGTGGAATATTGATGTTGCTACATAGCATTGCATGGTTGTATTACTATTTTACTAAGGCAAGTAAACACAACCTAAAATAGCGTCTTTTTGTGCGCCGGTAACCGCTTTTAGTGGAATTGGTTTTTCCAGTAAACGTTGCTCCGCAAGCCAGGCAAAGGCAATGGCTTCAACATACATCGGATCTACATTTAAGGCATGGGTGTCCTGTACCTTATGCATCGTTAATTGTTGTTGTAAACATTGCATAAGCAAAGGGTTTAATGCGCCACCGCCACATACAAAAACATCGCCACTATCACTGTGTTGTTTTATCTGATCAGATATCGTTAGGGCACTAAACTCGAGTAGGGTACGTTGTATATCTACATCGCTGGCATCAATACCATTGAGCTGTGGTATTAGCCAGTTCAAGTTAAATTTTTCACGTCCAGTGCTTTTAGGGGCGTTGAGTGTAAAATACGGATCAGCTAATAGTTTAATGAGCAAAGGAAGGTGAACCTCTCCCTGTAATGCAAAGCTTGCTCCTTTATCAAAGCTATGACCTAAACATTTATCGACCCAAGCATCCATTAGCATATTACCCGGGCCAGTATCGTAGCCTAAGACGCTATTATCTGCGCCTAAGATGCTGATATTGGCAATACCACCGATGTTTAAAATGGTGCGTTGTTCGCCCTGTTGTGAAAATAGTGCTTGATGAAAAGCGGGAACCAATGGTGCACCTTGACCGCCATAGGCCATATCCATACGTCGAAAATCACTGATACAGGGAATGCCTGTTTTTGCTGCAATAATATTGGCGTCACCAATTTGCTGTGTAAATGGCATCGCACTTAACGGGCTATGGAAAATAGTCTGTCCGTGGCTACCGACCGCACTGATTTGTGACGCTTGCATACCTGCTTTGTGAAGTAATTGATTAACGGCATCGGCACAGGTGAGTGCAAACAGGTGGTCTACTTCACCGAGGGTTTGTAGGTCAGTGGCTTTATTACTGCAAATCGTCAGTAGCTGCGCTCGAAGTTGCTCGGGTAAAGTTGGTGCTAAGCCGGCTATTTGTTGCAAACCTTGCTCGGTGCGCTGGGCAATGACGACATCAATGGCATCAAGACTGGTGCCAGACATGATGCCAATATAGTAATTACCTATCATCTATATCACACGTGAAAACTGTTGCTGGCGCACTTTGTTGCGCAGATAAACATCAAAACACATACAAATATTACGAATCAATAGGCGTCCTTTCGGTGCAACGGCAATCTCATGATCATCGATATTGACAAGTTGATCATCAATAAAACACTGTAATAGTTTAATATCTTCTGCAAAGTAATCGCTAAAGTTAAGTGAGAATTGCTGTTCAATCTGCTTAATATCAAGTTTAAAGTTACAAATGAGCTTTTTAATGACTTCACGACGAATTAAGTCATCTTCATTGAGAGAAACACCTCGCCATTGTGCATGGCCCATCTCTTCAATTTGTGAGTAATAGGTTGATAGCTTTTTCTGGTTTTGCGAATAACTATGGCCAATTTGGCTGATTGCAGAAACCCCCATGCCTAATAGATCGGCATCTTCCTGCGTGGTATAACCTTGGAAGTTGCGATGTAAAACCCCTTGCTGCTGTGCAACGGCCAGTTCATCGGTTGGTTTGGCAAAATGATCCATGCCGATAAATTGATAGCCTGATTGGGTTAAGAATTCGATGGTATATTGCAACATTGCGAGTTTTTCTGCAGGTGCTGGCATATCATCTTCATTAATTTTACGTTGTGCAGCAAAGAGTGTGGGCATATGCGCATAATTAAAAATAGAAAGGCGAGCGGGATCAAGGGCTAATACTTGCTTAAGTGTATTGGCAAAACTCGCTTTGGTTTGTAATGGCAAACCGTAAATCATATCTAAATTGGTTGACTGAAAACCTTGCTCACGAGCACGCGTTAGCAACTTTTCAATAAACGCTTCATCTTGTTCGCGGTTAACCGCTTTTTGTACTGCTTTATTAAAATCCTGAACACCTAAACTGAGGCGATTAAAGCCTTCATTAGCGAGGTGATCAATGGTGGATAGTTCAATCTCTCGCGGGTCGACTTCAATACTGAGTTCTGCATTCGCTTTAAATGTAAATGCTTTACGCAACATCGCCATTAAGCGAGTGATTTGATGCGGTAATAAAAAGGTCGGCGTACCACCTCCCCAGTGCAGTTGTGATACTTGGCGATGTTGAAAGTAGGGCGCTTGAATCTGTATCTCTTTTTCAAGGTAATCTAAGTATTTATCTGCTTTTTCTTGGTGACGTGTAATGGTTTTATTACATCCGCAGAAATAACAAAGTTTATGACAAAAAGGGATATGGATATACAGCGAGAGTGGCCGTTCAGGATAAGTGTGAGTTGCTTTAATCAAATCTTGGTAATTAAAGCGCTCATCAAACTCTAGCGCAGTTGGATAAGAGGTGTAACGCGGGCCACTGTAATTATATTTTTCTATCAGCGCTTGATCCCAAACCAGCTTTTGCATCGATTTCTCTCTTTTAATGATAAAACTTTATAGTGAAAAATTTTCTAGAGATTGTGCTTCTTTAAGAATTGCCTCTTCAAGATCATTTTCGAAAATATGTCGTTGTTTATCTTGTTGTTTTAATGTCTTCTTATCCATGCTTTTACGTTCGGCATGGGTAGCAAAATCTTTCACTTTATCAAATAGCTCTGATATTGCTGGATAGCGCTTATCAATATCTATTTTAGGCTCAACGAGTAGCGTTTCTAATAATACGCTTAAACGTATTGCAGCTTCAGAAACGTTACACTGTTTTTGTGCGGTAGCGCGTGCGATGAAGCGGATGCTTTCACAAATATTATCATTGCGCTGTTGTTTCTTTAATGCGACTTGTTGAGCTTGTTCTGCTTTCGCCTGTTCAAGTTGATGCTTTTGTCTTTTAATACGATTGAGTAACATACCCGCATAAAATGCCAGTGCGATAATAATAAGGCTGGCAAAAACCGCCAGTAATAATTGAAAGTCCATTTTATCCTCTTTTTATTTAAACTCGTCAAGCGCTGAGCTTGCAGCTTCAAACTGCTGAATCAGATCTTCTTCACCGTCATCATCTAACCAACCTAGTTGTTCCATTAGTTGTTGGTGGCGTGCCATCTGCTTATCAACCCATGAGTTATCAATCGCAGAGATCTCTTCACCATTATCTAATTGTTCAAGCAGATCATTCAAACGCTGATCATTTTCAATTTGATTGAGCTCTTTCTCAGGTGAAATTTTCTTTTCGACAGTGCTTTTAATCACTTTTGCTTTAGGCTGTAGCAGTTTTCTTGGTGCTTCAACTTGCACCTCTTCTTGTCCCGCTAGCGAAACGGCTTTTTTACTGCCAACACGCTTGTCGTTTATCGCTTTTTTAGCATTTTGCTTTTGTGTCTGTTTAGACTCTAAAACATTTCGAGCGCCGGCTTTATTGCCTTTTAATTTAGCTTTTCGCTTACGTTCACGCGCTTCTTTTGCGCTTGCTGAGGTTTCTTTGCGGTTGCCGTTGAAAGCGGGTTCTGAATTTCCTGCAGTGCGACTTTTTTTAATACGAGACATTGTTATACCTTAAATAATGGGTGATCGCCGAAGGATCAATACCTGCGAAGAATAGCAGATTTTAATTTTTAACGCATAAAAAAAAGGCGCCTCACTCATTAAGAATGAAGCGCCTTTTTCATTTTATCTGCATTAATGTAATGCTGAGATATATTTTGATAATAATTCAATATCAGCATCAGTTAATTTTGCTGAAATATCCACCATCATGCCATTTGGATCATTGTTACGTGCTTTGCTACGGAACATTTCAAGCTGTGACTTAATATAAGCTGGGTGTTGATTTGAAATTTTAGGAAATTTTGCCAGCTCTAGCCCGTTTCCGCGAGGTCCATGACAAGCGACACAGCCAGGAATACCACGTTCAATATCGCCACCCATATAAAGATTTCGGCCCGCTTGTGCAACTTCAGGTGAAACGGTTTCTGGTGTTGGCGTTTGCGCTGCATAATAAGCAGATAAATCTTTCATATCTTGTTCTGAAAGCGTTGCTACCATGCCTGCCATAATGGCATTATTTCGTTCACCACTTTTGAATTGTATCAGTTGCTTTTCAAGGTAGCTTTTATGTTGACCGGCAAGTTTTGGATAAAGATCTGATGGAGCATTGCCATCTTCACCATGACAAGCAACACAGGTCGCAGATTTTGCTTTGCCCGCTTCGATATCTCCCTGTGCAAATGCCAAGTTAGAGAAGCCAAAAAGAGCAATTAACGTCACCAATAATTTATTCATAACTATCCATTTATTAAAGTATGTCCAAGCGTGTTATGATACACGCAAAAATAATGACCGTAGTTTACACAAGTTTAATAAAAGTAACAATTTTGCTACAAGGCTAAAAGCGAGGCATATCTTGGAATTTCCAAAAATACATTTTCAAAAAGCGCATTTTTTAATTAGTGCGCCAGATATTCGTCATCTAGACAAACATCTGCCCACTGAATCAGGCATTGAAGTTGCTTTTGCTGGCCGTTCAAATGCAGGTAAATCGAGTGCATTAAACCGTCTGACACGTCAAAAAAGTTTAGCGAGAACGAGTAAAACCCCCGGGCGTACTCAGCTAATCAATGTGTTCGAAGTTGAAAAGGGTAAACGACTTATCGACCTTCCCGGTTATGGCTTTGCAAAAGTGCCATTGGAGATGAAACTAAAATGGCAAAAATCACTTGGGGAATATTTGCAAAATCGAGAGTCATTAAAAGGGTTAGTGGTACTAATGGACATTAGGCACCCTTTCAAAGATCTCGACCAACAGCTCATTTACTGGGCTATTGACGCTGATATTCCTGTACTTGCATTGCTGACGAAAGCAGATAAATTAAAATCTGGTGCACGTAAAGCGACGCTACTTAAAATGCGTGCAGAAGCGAAAAATTTTGAAGGTGATGTTCAGGTTGAACTGTTTTCATCCTTAAAGGGTATTGGTGTTGATGTACTGGAGCGAAAAATTGCGCATTGGTATGCACTGGATGATCAAGCACAAGTTATCGAAAGTGAATCGCAAGCTAACGAAGCACTTTAACTTTTTAACTCATACCATTGATAAAATGTGAGTTTAAGCTCACGTTTTATCAATTATATTAATTTTTGTTTCCTTTTTTTCATACTTGCCTATTCTCCTATCTTAACTACTTTCACAAGGACGTTTTATGCGCTTCATATTATCTGGGCTAATACTCAGTTTTTTCTCTTTTAATACCATTAGCGTTTTTGCGACCACTAATAGCATGGCGCAAACTGGTTTTACTGGTTTATTACGCATTCCCCATGCAGATGCACTTCCCTTTGGTGATTTCTCTATTAATTATCAGTGGGAGGATAATATTGACTATGAAACTCCCTACGCCAGAGGAGCACATAAAACGATCTTAATGGGGGTTGGTTTATTGCCTGGTTTGGAATTTACGGTACAAAATACACATAAACAAATTAGTGATGGCCCTGGTTGGAGTGGTACACACTCTAGTGACCTCTCTTTTTCGGCAAAATATGATTTCAAGCCATTTTTGCCTGAAAACTGGTTTAGCTTAGCTGTCGGCGTCCAAGATTATGGTGGTGCAGCGAGCCATCATAAAAATGCTTATTTGGTTGCATCTAAATCCTTATTTCCAGCTACCTATTACCACTTTCGAATAACTGCTGGTTATGGTCAGGGCGATGTAGGTAACCAAATGGGAGCCGATTACTTGCAAGGTGCCTTTATGGGAGTTGAATGGCAACCATTACCCTGGCTACAGTTTATGGCTGAACATGATGGCACCGGTATGAATGGTGGCCTAAAACTATTTAGCGATGACAATTGGCTGCCTTATGGCTGGAAAGCCAATCTCACCTATCAACTTTACTCTGACTCATTAACTGCCAATAGAGACAATCAGTGGGTCGGTGTTGGCCTCACATTACCGATTGTTATTGGGGAGTCGGCGACTCGATATAGTCCACAGGGTATCGACGAATTTGCTTCTGTAGAGCAAGAGCATAAAAAACATGTTTCTGATAAAGCGGATACGAATACTTTTAAGGAAGCGAAAACGGTTGCTACCCTCCCTTCTGCAGAGCGGTTATCAGATAGTACGTTGAGTGATAATGAGGCGAAGCAGGTTTTGAAGGTATTGGTTGATTATGGTTTTGAAAATGTGCGTGTTGGCTGGTCTGGTGATGAGTTAGTCGTCGCTTTAGAGAATAATCTTTTTAATTGGAATGAACTTGATGGAATTGGTGTCGCATTGGGGTTAATCGTCAGTAATAGTGATGCAGAGTTTTTCCAGCTACAGCTATTAAACAATCAAATATTGGTTACTAATATCAAGGGTAACAGTGAGCAATACCGCACATTTTTGGCGCAGTCAGAGGAACAACGGCTTCTAGAGCATGGTTTGATTATCTCCAGTGAAAGCTCGAAAGATATAGATTGGGCTTCTGAACGCCAAGCATCAAGTCACTTTGTACCTCGTTTTATATTTTCACCCCACCTTAGGTCGGCAATGGGGACTGAATTTGGTGTGTTTGATTACTCCTTAGCGCTGAGCAGTAATATACAGATGTCGCTATGGAAAGGTGGCGTAGTTGATGTACGCCACCTTTTACCAATAGCTCACTCTGACAGCTATGCGGATGGTGAATACTTTGCAGGAGGACGCCATGAGAGTGAAGTTGATCGTATTTTATTTCATCAAGCTTTTGCATTACCTGCGAGCATCACTACGCAATTTAGTGGTGGACAGATTTATAAGAATTATATTGGTTTATTAAATGAATCACGTTGGCAGTCGCCACAAGGGACGCATCGCATCAAAACAGAAATAGCTAATTTTGAACATAGAGATAACGATTTTAGCTATCAGCCTTTACTCGCTTCTTATCGCTACTATTTTCGTCCTCTAGACGTCGCACTTGAAGGGACGGTTGGGCAATATTGGTCGGGCGATGTTGGCGGGAGTGTTAGTTTGAAACAATGGTTTGGTGATATGGCTGTCAAATTAACCTACCAAAATACTACTTGTGACCGCAGTAGAAGCGAGTATTCATGTTCACGTGATGGTTATGCTGATAATCATGAGTATGCTGGCCTGAACTTTAGTTTCCCATTTGGTACGCGTAAAAATGCTTCACCAAGTATTGGATTACAGGTAAAAACATTAGAGCAGTGGGCATATGGTTATCGCTCACGTATCAACAACCATGCTAATTATATTGGCGGTAATCGTTCTGCAACAACTAATCTACAATATAATATTGATCAGCAATATTATAATCGCGATCGGTTGTCAGCGACGTATATTCAGAGTCATGGTCAAAGGTTACGTGAGAGTTATCTCAAATATATAAAATAAACAGTAATTATGAACGAAATACTGGCAGATGAGTGAGTAGTAATTATACTCATTTTTATTTTAAATAAATCGGATTAAAAATAATCAATTATATGTATTTTATGCGCGTAATGAGCGTTATACTAAGTAACGATTACTTTTTATACTAAACATGGAAATTAAGGACATTAATAATGAGATTCAATAAATTAGTTATTGCGATGGGTTTAGCAACGGCAACATTAGTAGGCTGTGGTGGCAGTAGCGATAGCCCTGAGCCAACAGAAAATGTAAATAGTATTACCGCTATTGACGGTTATATTGTGAAAGGCAATGTAGAGCTTAAATGTAATGATGAAACCTATACTGGAAAGACTGATATTAAAGGTGTAGCTAAAATAGATATTGTTGATGAAATGATTGAAGATTGTGCTGTTAGTGTTGTCGGTGATGATGATACTTACGATTTTGATAAAGGCGAAGGAAGCTCTTGGAAGCATACAATGCGTTCCTTAAAAGGACAGCGAGTTATAAACCCTTATACTGATATCGCAGCTACTCTAGCAGACGATCCTACTAATGTAGGTAAATCTACAGAAGAGATAATGGGACTGGTGATAGATACATTAGGTCCTGATGCAGCTAATATTATTGGCGACTTTGATATTTTCTCTGATTTTGGTGCCAATACAACAGGCTCTAATGAAGCGCAAAAGGTACGTGTACTTGCGGAAAGTACCTTTGCAGTAACAATTAAAATTGCTAGCTCTTTAGAGGGCAAGGATACATTAGCGAACAGGCTTGCTTTATTTAAAAAAGTTTTACCTGTTGTGACCAAAGCAACTTCTGATGCTATCGATATTACATCAGATTTAGGTAATATTGTCTTTGTTCCAGTAGTTACCATCCCCACTATTGAATTTAATGACGATGGCGGAATTGATGCAGATAAACTAGCTTCGATAGTTATCCCACCAGTAACAATTGATAAAGTTGTGAAGCCTAAACCAGTTTCTCCTGTAACTACGCCAACGCCAGCAGTAACGCCAGTGGTAACGCCAACGCCAGCAGTAACGCCAACGCCAGCAACAGGTACAGGTACAGGGACAGGCACAGGTGGTGATGATGTTAACCAAGGCTAACATCGTAATAATGATGCCTCGCAAGTAAAGCGTTCTTTATTTGCACTAAAAAACCGATGCTTTAAAACATCGGTTTTTTTGTATCTGCCTTTTAGGTAAATAGACTAATCATTTAACCTAAATTCTGGTTAATGAAATATTTATGGCCTTTAAAATCATGATGTTACTGCTTATATAATACAGCGTCTCAGTTTTGCGTAGTTCAAGGCAAATTATCGTCGCAATAACTGGTTATTGGTAGATGATTTAACGCCAAAATTCGCGGAAATAGTGGTGTTGACAGAACTGAGGTTAAGTTATTGTAGATGAGATAGATGGCTACACCTTGCTATATTAGTTCGCTATCGTTATCAATGGATTGGGTTTACCAGTAGAATGAGGAAAGTAATCATTCTTGCTTGTAAAAATCATCCCTCAGTACATTGTTAGTCTTGAAGTTTTTTCAAGGCTCTCGCCTAATTAGTGATGACTTTTGCTATGCAATCACTGCACACTATTTTAATTCTTTTGGCATGACTTTATTGCCTATAAAGGTGGATAAAGAACCATTAATTATGAATACCATTTAATGGTTCTTTAATATTTACTGCTAGTTTATTGCTTGTATGGGATAAGGTAACGCCTAATTATTGCTTTCGACTGCTTTTTCTCTTAAGAATCCATGGTCTCTTTATAGGGAATAGCCATTTTAAAGTGTGCGCCAGATTCTCCCGCTACATACTGTATGTCACCTTTAAACAGTTGATTGACGATATTATAGACAATATGAGTCCCTAACCCGCTTCCCCCTGAGCCTCGCTTAGAGGTGACAAAAGGATCAAAGATTCGATCAGCAATATCACTTGGTATACCTTTCCCTGTATCTTTGTAATCGATATACAGTGTTGATTCACGTAGTTCTACATTGATGTAAATATCTCGTTTTCCACTCCAATCTTCAAATCCATGAATGATGGAATTGATAATTAAGTTTGAGTAAATCTGCACAAAACTACCAGGGAAACTATAGATAGAGAGATCTTCAGGGCAATCAATAAACACATTACAACGAGCTTGTTTAAGCTTGTGTTTTAGTGAGGTCACCACTTGATTCACATTTTCTTCTAGCTTGAAGGAGTAACAAGCCTCACTTGATTGATCTACGGCTACTTGTTTAAAGCTACTGATTAAATCAGCAGCACGTTTAAGGTTACTGTTTAACAAGCGACCAGATTCACCTACTCGACCAATTAAATCTTCCACATAGCTACGTGAAAGAGTGTTGCTGGCTAGCTTTTCACTTAAGTGGTTGATCTCTTCCTGTAAAAAAGAGGCTGCAGTAACACTAATGCCGATCGGCGTATTTATCTCATGAGCAACGCCTGCAACTAGCCCGCCTAGAGATGCCATTTTCTCCGATTCGACTAGTGTTTGTTGAGTGCGTTTTAATTGTTCTAATGTTTGCGTGATCTGCTGATTACTATCTGTTAGCGCTGCAGTACGTGTATTTACTTTTTCTTCGAGCTGATCATTAAGTTTTTTAATTTCTAATTCGACCTGCTTTTGTGAGGTGATGTCATGACCAAAACCGATTAAGTATTTAATTTTCATACCATCGTAAAAAGCAGAGAAGGTCCATAATAGGGTATTTACTTCACCCATCTGATCGTGCATCTCAATCTCAATACTATGAATCGGTTCGTTCTGTGCTAGCTTACCTAACAGTTCCTCTCGGCGATCTGGCAGTACAAAAATATCTAACCAATTCTTTTTATTTAGCTCTTCTTGACTATACCCGGTTAAAATAACGGCTGCAGGGTTAATCGTTGATATTCTAAAGTCTCGGTCTAAGCAACAGATAACCGTGCTCGATGAGTTAATGATGGTTGCTGAGAAGTCTCGTTCTTGTTGTAGTTCTTCAATTGCTATCTCTTTATCGGTGAGTTCAGCTACAATACGCTTTTGCATCTTATTAAGCAGGTAAACCAACTCATCTAATTCATCGCTTGAACTGGATATATGATGACTTCGCCCTTCTAAAATAAGATCTTTATTGTGGCTACTGAGTTTAATGTTACGTGTATAAAGTGCGATTTTATTAACATGGCGAATTACCATGTAATAGATAATAAACAGAATACAGATCGAAACCACCATGGTTTTGATGGTTTGACTGATCAATATTAATAATGATTTTTCAATTAAACGGCTGTAGACCTCCTCTAATGAGGCCGCCACAAAGAGTGTGCCGACGATTTCGCCTTGATAGGTCAGGTCAAACTTTTTGCTAATATCGAATTTTTCTTTCAGTGTACCCTGCTCAACTAATGGCACCTCAGAATTACCTAATACTTCATGAATTAATACATACTGCATATCCGAAAGGTTCATGATCCCTTCTATCTGAATTTGAATCTGCTCTTCATCAAGGTTCCATAAACTAGCCGCCATAGGTTGCAAAAAGCTTGATTCAATTTGGTTAATGCTGGCTTCAATTTTTCCAACATCTTGTTGAAAATCCCACATTAATTGAATCAGGGTTATTACGATAGCCAGTGCTGTACTGCATAATAAAATATATGAGAGCAGGCGAGTAGAAAGACTATTTTTAATTTTCAGGGGTTTAAAAAGTGAGAAAATGCTTTTTACTTTCATTGTGGGGAACCTGCGAGAGATAAATCTTGAAATAAGAGTGTTAATCTTGCCATAACTGAGCACTGCCCCCTACTTGAAGAGATGAAAAATGTTATCAAAAGCAAACTATTTACTGAGATATTTTTACACATCCTTCAATGATAGCGTAAGCTAGGTTTTTTATTCTCACTTTCCCATATTAGAAGAGATTTTTTATGAATAAACTTGAAAGCTGTGCATTAAACCAGACTGAACATCTGCCATTGTTTAGTGATATTAATGTAGACCATATTGTACCTCTTGTAACAGAAACTATTAAACAAAACAGAGCCTTAGTTGAAAAGTTATTGTCTGAATTAGATAGCTATACTTGGGATAATTTTATCAATGTGCTTGAAGAAGCGGATGATCACTTGGGAAAACTATGGTCACCTATTTCGCACATGAATGCAGTCGTTAGTAACGATGCTTTAAGAGAAGCACATGATAGTTGTTTAGCACTATTTTCTGAATACAGCACGTTTATCGGTCAACACCAAGGGTTGTATGAAGCGTATGTAAGTATTGCTGAAGGTGTTGCGTTTCAGTCATTAAAACCGGAACAGCAAAAAGTAGTTAGCGATGCGCTGCGTGATTTTAAGCTTGCTGGTATCGCATTAAGTGATGAGAAAAAACAGCGATATGGCGAAATAAAGCAACAATTAGCAACATTGCAATCACAATTTAGTAACCATGTCATGGATGCAACTCTTGCATGGAATAAATTAATAACTGATGCTGATGAACTTGCTGGCTTACCTGAAAGTGCGATTGCTGCAGCCAAACAAGCCGCCGAAGAGAAAGATTTACAAGGCTATTTATTAACACTGGAGTTCCCAAGTTATCTACCCGTAATCACTTATGCTAAAAATCGTCAGTTACGTGAAGAGGTTTATACTGCTTTTTCTACACGCGCCTCAGATCAAGGACCGAATGCAGGTAATTTTGATAACTCAGAGGTTATCGAGCAGGTATTGGCATTGCGTCATGAACTGGCTTTATTGCTGGACTTTAAAAACTATGCTGAATATAGCTTAGCGACGAAAATGGCAGAAACACCCGAACAGGTGATTAGCTTTTTGACTGATTTAGCGGATAAATCTTATCAACAAGCCTGCGGTGAGCGTGATGAAGTACTTACCTTTGCACGTGAAATGGATGGCCTTGAGCAACTAGAGTCATGGGACTTAAGTTATTATTCAGAATTATTAAAGCAACAACGTTACACCATTTCTGATGAGGAGTTACGCCCTTACTTCCCTGAAAGTAAAGTCGTAAATGGTTTGTTTTCAGTTGTGCAACGTCTATTTGGTTTGGAAATTAAAGAGAAGTTTGATGTCGATACTTGGCATAAAGATGTACGCTTTTTTGAGATTTACGATGCTCATCAAACTCACCTAGGTAGTTTCTATTTAGACT
This sequence comes from Psychromonas sp. psych-6C06, assembly GCF_002835465.1. Classification (NCBI taxonomy): domain Bacteria; kingdom Pseudomonadati; phylum Pseudomonadota; class Gammaproteobacteria; order Alteromonadales; family Psychromonadaceae; genus Psychromonas; species Psychromonas sp. psych-6C06. The sequence goes on from NZ_PIZM01000006.1 coordinate 166,516, forward strand.
TATATGCACGTGAGTTTAAACGTGGTGGCGCTTGGATGAACGATTGTCGTGTGCGTCGCCGTCAAGTCGATGGTTCACTGCAGTTACCGGTGGCTTATTTAACCTGTAACTTTAATAAACCTGTGGGTGATAAACCAGCCCTGTTTACGCATAATGAAGTAGTGACTTTATTTCATGAGTTTGGTCATGGTATTCATCATATGCTTACACAAATTGAGTCTGCATCGGTATCAGGTATTAATGGTGTACCCTGGGATGCAGTTGAGTTACCAAGTCAGTTCTTAGAGAATTGGTGTTGGGAGCCAGAAGCATTAGCACTTATCTCTGGGCATGTAGAAACAGGTGAAACCTTACCTGCTTCGCTTTTAGATAAAATGCTAGCCGCTAAAAACTATAATAGTGCGCTTATGATGGTGCGTCAGTTAGAGTTTTCACTGTTTGATTTTGTCTTACATCATCAATACCAAGCGGGTGAGAAAGGGCAGGTGGAGCAAGTATTAACAGAAGTTCGTAACAAAGTTGCGGCTATCCAACCGCCGAGCTTTAATCGTTTCCAACATAGCTTTAGCCATATTTTTGCTGGCGGATATGCAGCCGGTTATTACAGTTATAAATGGGCTGAAGTATTATCTGCTGATGCTTTCTCTCGTTTTGAGCAAGAGGGAATATTTAATGCAGAAACAGGCAAGGCGTTCTTAGAAGCAATTTTACAAAAAGGAGGCAGTGAGGCCCCAATGACATTGTTTAAGCGTTTTATGGGAAGAGAGCCGAATACCGAAGCGTTATTACGCCATTCAGGGATTAAATAAGGTGATAAGGTAATAAGGCTGGAAAGCTTAAAGGCTGGAAGGTGGGGGCTTCCCTACCTTCTAGCCTTCCTGCATGTTTTTCTGCTAGCCTTTCGTTCTTACCACTCAATGCCTGCTTGTGCTTTTACGCCAGCTTTAAAGGCATGCTTCTCTTCTAATATCATACTATATGTATCAACAGCATCAATCAGCTCCTGCTTAGGACCTCGACCTGTGAGGACGACATTCATGGTATCCGGTCTATTTTTGAGTGCATCTAGAGTAGGCTGAATATCAAGGTACTGATATTTAAACATATAAGTTATTTCATCGAGGATCACTAGATTGTAGTTATCATCGGCAAGTAATTCTTCTGCTTTTTTCCATGCTGTTTCAGCGCTACGGATATCTTGGTCTCTGTTTTGTGTTTCCCAAGTAAAACCATCTCCCATTGCAAACCAATCCACGTTTTCATGGGTAGTGAAAAAGCGCTCTTCCCCAGTGCTCATTGCACCTTTCAAAAACTGTACAACGGCGACTTTATGCCCATGCCCTAGAGAGCGTGCTAACATGCCAAAAGCTGAACTACTTTTACCTTTACCTGGACCCGCTAAAAGAATTGATACGCCACGTTCAATGTTAGCAGCTGCTATTTTTTGATCTTGCTTTTCTTTGATAGCTTTCATTTTTTTTACATGTTTTTCATCTGTGATGTTAGTCATCTTTGTATCCCTATAAAGAAAAAGCCTGCGACTGCAGGCTTAAATTAATGCTAATGGTATTATACGAACCGACTTAGCTATCTGATCACACCATTAAGCAATTGGCTTGGCACGAATCAAAAGAATATAACCAATCAGGCCCGATATGAGTGATGCTACAAATACCGCGACCTTTGCAATCACTTGATGCTCTGGATTTGCAAAAGCTAAATCGGTAATAAATAGCGACATGGTAAAGCCTATACCTGCTAAGAAACCTGCACCAATAACATGTGTCCATGTTACACCAGATGGTAAAGAGCCCCATTTCAGTGCGATTAACAGTTTTGTAAATAGGAATATACCCAATGGCTTACCAACAATCAAACCAGCGGCGATACCGAGCACAATTGGATTAGTTAGCTCATTCAACATACTACCATCAATAATTACACCTGCATTACCTAGCGCGAAAAACGGTACGATAAATAGTGTTGAAATTGGGTGTAAGGCATCTTCTTTTAACTGTAGCGGGTTAGCTGCTTGATAGCTAAGCGATTTAACTTTTTTGAGTGTTTTAATCGCATGTTTACTGAGTACATCTTCGTCACATTCACGTTCAGCTTCCAGTCCTTTTAAAAGAGCTTTGGCTTTATCAAGATAGCTACTCATTGATATTTCACGGCGTGATGGAATAGTAAATGCTACCGCAACACCTGCAACGGTTGCATGAACGCCCGATGCTAAGAAACTCATCCAAACTACACACAGACCAATACCGTAATAGAACATTCTATTACGAACACCCATTCTGTTGGCAATCCCTAAAATGGCTAATCCGAGTAGACCGGCTATTAACTCATTCATAAAGATCTGTTCGGTATAGAAAATAGCGATAACAATTACAGCCATTAAGTCATCACCGATGGCCAGTGCAGATAGAAACACTTTAAGCGTTACAGGGACACGGCTTCCGACAATCGCTAATACACCAAGTGCAAAAGCGATATCGGTTGCCATTGGGATGCCCCAGCCATTAGCTGTCGGTAATCCTGCATTCATCGCATAATAGATACTAGCAGGGACAATAACGCCACCTAAAGCTGCGAATAGTGGTAGTGCAGCTTTTTGTATACTGGATAGCTCACCATCTAACAGCTCTCGCTTAATCTCTAGACCAATGAAGAAAAAGAAGATCGCCATTAAAAACTCATTGGCAATTTTGTGCAGGTTAATTTGTTGTATCTTGTCACTAAAACCAGATGAATGTTCCCATAAGGTATGGTGCCAAACATGGTGGTAATGATCTGGGGCGATATTAGCCCAGAGTAGTGCAATCATCGCGGCAACAACCAATAAAACCCCACCAGTAATAGGGCTATGTAGCCAGTGCCATTTATGTGAACTCATCTAAACTCCTGGAAAATAAACGTAAATATTTTTAATAAATTAGGTTTATCGCACAAATCTAATGGTGCGATAGTTATAATCTACAATGTTTATCGAAAACAATGAAGCAATATCGTGACATTTTAAGTCTTTGAATAAGGGGCAAGCATGAAAAAAATCGCTACCACATTGTTGATAATCGTCACTACTTGTTTGTTTATGATTTTTTATATAGCAAATGTGGTAGAAACGGAGATAAAAAACGCTTTTAACGCTCCTCATCACCCTGATTTTTCTTTACAGTTATTGACTTATAAGCGAAATTTTTGGAGTGCTAGCGCTAGCAGTAAACTCACAGTTAACGTTGATGCTCAAACTCGCCTTATTTTTAATATCGACTCGGCCATTTCCCACCTTCCTTATAAAGCCACAATAACTAATGTTATTTCATTGGATAACGCACAACTTGCTACAAGCGCTAAGGCTTATTTTGGCCGTGATGACTGGATCTCTTCACAGGAAAGCATTGATCTTTTCTCACAGTTAACTGGCAAGTTAGTCATTGCTGCTGGTAATCATAAAAGTGACTCAGAATATCTCTCCACCAAACCAGTATCGATCCATTATGAAATGGATTTGGACAGCTTACGTGGGAATTTTCAAATCACTTGGGAAGGTGGCGAAGGCCATACAAATGGCATAGCAATACTATTGCGCTCATTACAGTTCGATTCTTCTGTTGGTGAAAGATCGCCATCGAGTGAATATGATTACAATTTGATAGTTGAAAAAATAGAATTCGAGCAGAAAAAAAATCACTCGTTATTGGAAAATATTTTACTCCGTGGGGTAAATCAACGAAATAATGAACAAAAAACCATCGATACGATTAATGAACTTCGCATTGGCTCATATCGCTGGAATAAAGATAAGCACCATACCTTTACTAATAATAATTTAAAATTAGCTGTAAATGGCTTGTATCAGCCTGCATTTGAAATACTCAATACTGGCTCGAATGATAGCGGTGAAGTTGAAACCGCGTTGATTGAGCTAGTTTTCCATGGGGCACAATTGACATTGTCTCAGCTTAATTCTCAAACACCTTGGGGAGAGGTTGATGGTGATTTAGATTTGACCCTAGAGCAGGGCGCCGCATTAGTGGATATTCTTACTAATCCATATATTTTGTTTGACTACATCAGTGGTGATGCACGTTTAGTATTACCGGTGAGTTTATTGCAAGAGCCTCTATTAACAGAGCCTTTACAAATTGGTGTGATGGCGGGGTTTTTAGAGCAAAATGAACAAACGTTAAATTTAGAGACGAGTTTTCATCAGGGTGAGTTAATCGTAAATGGCAGGGTGATTCCACTTTAGTCTCACCCTGTATTAACGGTTTAACGTAAAAAAGGGTTACTCATTTTTTCACGACCGATAGTCGTTGTCGGGCCGTGGCCTGGGTAAACCAAGGTATCTGGATCAAGTGTTAATAGTTTATTCTTAATCCCACTCACCAGTTGGAACTGATCGCCACGCGGAAAATCTGAACGCCCAATACCGCCATTAAATAAAATATCACCGACAATTACCTGCTTGCTCTGTTCATCGAGCAATGCAATATGACCCGGCGTATGGCCTGGAATGTGTAATACCTTTAATTTAATATTACCCACTTCAACAACTTCTCCCTCTTTTAGCCATGTCGTCGGACTAAAACTAGTATGCAGTGGAAAACCAAAACGTTGGCTTTGTGCTTCAAGTTGCGATAACCAAAAGTCATCTTCTTTTTCTGGACCGATAATTGGCACGTCAAGCTGCTTGGCAATCGCCTCAGTACCACCAACATGGTCAAGGTGGCCATGTGTTAGCAATACTTTATCTACGCTGACATCGTGTTTTTTAACCATCGCTAGAATGCGCTCGATATTGCCTCCCGGATCAACAACGGCTGCTTTCTTAGTTGCTTCACAAATAATTAAACTGCAGTTTTGTTCGTAGGGGGTAACGGGAATAACAATGATTTTCATTCTATTTCTCTTTTTCAAAAATGGAAAAGGCAACGTAGTCGTTGCCTTTATTGATTATTTACATATGCCAGAGGTGTTTACACTTGCTCAGTTTGCAAACGTTGTTTCTTTTGCAACTCGACCTCTTTAGCTAAGTGTATATGGTTCATTACATGTACTAGTGCGAGTGCTGAAGACTCAATAATATCTGTTGATAAGCCGATGCCGTGGAATTTTTGCCCTTTGTAAGAAGCGACAATATCTACTTGCCCTAAAGCATCTTTACCTTCACCTTTACCGCTTATTTTATAAGAGTCCATGGTGATATCAAGGCCCGATATACGCATTAAACATTGGTAAGCTGCATCGATAGGGCCGTTTCCAGTGGCCGCTTCAACGACTTTATCTTCTTCACCTATCTGCATGCTAACTGTTGCCGTTGCCACTAAGCCAGAGCCAGACAATACGCTAATATTTTCCAACTTATAGAACTCTGGTTCACTATTTACTTGATTAAAGAACATCAGTGCTTCTAAATCGTAATCAAACACCTGTCCTTTTTTATCGGCAAGCTCAAGGAAGCTACTGTATAGCTCTTCCATGTCGAAGTCTTCGTCACGGTATCCGAGCTCTTGCATGCGATGTTGGATCACATGGCGACCTGAGCGTGAAGTTAGGTTTAATTTATTGGTTAATAGGCCGACACTTTCAGGTGTCATGATCTCATAGGTATTTTGCGATTTTAATACCCCATCTTGGTGGATGCCTGAAGAGTGAGAAAAGGCATTGGCGCCAACAATCGCTTTATTCGATTGAATCGGCATGTTACATAACTGGCTTACTAATTGGCTAGTACGTGAAATTTCAACCGGGTTAATATTGGTCGTAAAGCCCATTTTCGCTTTACGAGTCGCTAGAATCATTGCGACCTCTTCCAACGAACAGTTTCCTGCGCGCTCGCCGATACCATTCATCGTACATTCAATTTGACGCGCCCCGTTTTCAACGGCGGTAATAGAGTTAGCAACCGACATACCTAAGTCGTCATGACAATGTACCGAGATAACGGCTTGGTCGATGTTAGGGACGCGATCAAATAAGGTTTTGATGATGCCTCCAAACTCACTTGGAATGGTGTAACCCACTGTATCGGGAATATTAATCGTGCGTGCGCCCGCTTTAATCGCTTCTTCTACCATGCGACATAAATTATCAATCGGCGTACGTCCGGCATCTTCACAGGAGAACTCAACATCATCGGTTAAGTTACGTGCGTATTTAACAGCATTAACGGCCATCTCTAATACATCATCAAAGCTGCGTTTTAATTTGCTTTCAACGTGAATCGTAGAGGTTGAAATAAAGGTATGAATACGAAATGCGTCGGCCACTTTTAAGGCTTGTGCGGCTGCGTCGATATCTTTTGGCAATGCGCGAGAAAGGGCACAAACACGGCTGTTTTTAATCTCTTGAGCAATGGTTTGCACCGACTCGAAATCACCGGGTGATGAGATAGGGAAACCTACTTCCATAATATCTACACCTAAGCGCTCAAGAGCGAATGCGATCTGTAGTTTCTCTTTGACCGTTAGGCTCGCGCTAAGCGCTTGTTCACCATCACGTAAGGTGGTATCGAAAATTAAAACTTGATCTGACATAAGCATTCCCTCTTTTATTCATATCGTCATTATGTATAGGTATAAAAAAACCCGCGGCAGATGCGGGTTTATAGCGTGTTAATTGATGTTAGTACGGCACGCTTAACCCATTTATTATGGGTAAGTGTAGTAAAGCTGATAATCGCACAATGATAGAACCCATCAATTAATCTCAAAATTAGTTAATTGCATCTAATAATTACGCTTTTTAGTAAATGCGTCAAGCGCTTATTGGGATTAAACAAGGCGTTGCCATGCAAGTCACTTTAATGTGATACTGAGCAGGTAAACAAATAAAATAGATAGGAAAATGATGGCTAAATATAACAAACCAGCGCAACAACAGTTACGTGAGACACTGACCGAACTGCAATATGCAGTGACTCAAGAGGAAGCTACCGAGCCTGCGTTTAACAACCATTATTGGGATAATCAGCAACAGGGTATTTATGTTGATATTGTTTCAGGAGAACCGCTATTTAGCTCTCTGGATAAATATGATTCTCACTGTGGCTGGCCAAGTTTCACCAAGCCACTCGAAGCGCAATTAATCAGCGAAAAAGTGGACAACCGTTTATTTGCAACTCGTACTGAAGTGAGAAGTAGTTTTGCTGATTCACATCTGGGCCATGTATTTGAAGATGGTCCGACTGAAACGGGCGGACTGCGTTACTGTATCAACTCTGCTTCGTTGAAATTTATTGCTGTCGATGAGATGGAAAAATCAGGTTATGGCGAGTTGTTAGCCTTATTTAAAGACCATCAATAAAAGTGGCTGACGCTCGACATAATGGCAAAAGCGTTGTTGTATTCCTTCTGGGGCATCTTCTTGAGCTAAATATTTAAAGCCTAATTGTAAATAAAAGTGCGCAAGGTGTGGATAAGGAAAACAATAAATGGGTTGTTTTTGTTGTTTTAAAAGCTGACTGACCAGTTGGCTTGCATAACCTTGATGCTGATAGTCAGGATCACAAGCCACACCAGTTAATAGTTGTTGTTGATCAACGTTTTTTATTTTTGCGCTACAAATAATCTGTTGCTGTGATTTGAGTATAAAAACCGCTTCATTTTTAGATGCTACCCCTTTTTTATACACACGCTTATAAAATTGATTAACCAGCGGGAATTTTATTTTTTCTAATTCAATAAACTGGCAACTTGAATCTGTCATTCTCTTCCTAATATTATTGTCAATTTGATTAATCTTAATCGGTTAATACTAGATTGCTCAGCACATTAACCTGTAATATTGCTCAGTTATTGAGTGGATTTGGTATAAGCTAAGCACGCTATTTTTATAAGGTACAATCATGATAGAAACTCATTGCTCTCTCAAGTCATTTAATAGTTTTGCGATTGAAGCGCAGGCTGAACAGCTTTTTCACCTCACATCGCGTAGCCAGTTTCCGGCATTAATCACGCATATAAAACAAGCCAAGCAACAAAATATGCCGATCCTGATATTAGGCGGAGGAAGCAATGTTCTGTTTTGTGAAGATTTTGCAGGGCTAATTATTAAAGTCGAATTATTAGGTGTCGACATCACCGAGACAGCGCATGATTTTCATTTGTGCGTTGGCGCAGGGGAAAACTGGCACCAATTAGTTAGCGATTGTATTGATAAAGGTATGGATGGATTAGAAAATCTCGCACTCATTCCCGGTGTTGTTGGTGCTGCACCTGTGCAAAATATTGGCGCTTATGGCAGCGAATTTAAGGACTTTTGTCAATCGGTAGAATATATCGACCTTGCTAGCGGTGAAGTGCAGACGCTTAATCGTGAACAATGCTTATTTGGCTACCGTGATAGTATTTTTAAAACAACTGCATTTAAAAACGCACTGATCACACAAGTGCAATTAACACTGAGCAAACAATGGCAACCGCAAAGCCGTTATGGTGCGCTTAATGATTTAGATAAAACACAACCCGTGACCGCTAAACAAATCTACCAGTCGGTATGTGAGATCCGCAGTACTAAATTACCTGATCCAGCTTTATTAGGTAATGCAGGTAGCTTCTTTAAAAACCCAGTGGTGAAAAAAGAGCTCGCAGATGCTTTGCTATCTGCGCATTCGACAATGCCACATTATCCACAACCAAACGGTGACGTGAAGTTAGCTGCGGGTTGGTTGATTGATCAAGCCAACTTAAAAGGCCATCAAATCGGTGGCGCCGCGGTACATCAACAACAAGCACTGGTATTAGTAAACCGAGGAGAGGCTATCGCTGCTGACATCATCCAATTGGCTGCATTTGTACGTGATACTGTTAAACAGAAGTTCGATGTTGAATTAGCACATGAAGTGCGTTTTATTGGCGCACAGGGAGAAACAAACTTAGCAGAGGTATTAGCGAATGTCTGAGCTTAATGAACAGGGTAATAAATTACTCGCACTCCTTGCCGATGGTGAGTTTCACTCGGGTGAAAAAATTGGTGAGCTACTTGGTGTTTCGCGGACCTCTGTTAATAACTATATTAAAGGCTTACAAGAGATAGGCTTAGATATTTATAAGGTCCCAGGGCGTGGTTATCAAAGCGCTAGCCCAATTGATCTACTAAACGAGAAAGTGGTACGCGCCTTAAGTCGCTCTCAGCTCGTGAAGGTTGAACAAATTCTTGATTCAACCAATCAATGGTTACTCGATAAAATTCCCAATGTCCGAAATGGGCAGACCTGTATCGCCGAGTACCAATTAGCAGGAAGAGGCCGACGCGGTCGAACTTGGGTCTCTCCCTTTGCATCACACCTTTATTTTTCCTATTACTGGCGATTTGATGCGGGCATCGAAAAGTTATCTGGGTTGAGTCTGCTGGTGGGTATCGCAACCGTTAACGCACTTGAAAAAATAGGCATTCAAGGTGTCTCTTTAAAGTGGCCTAATGATCTTTATTTTGAAGGCAAAAAGTTAGCAGGTATTTTAATTGAACTTAACGCACAGGCAAACGAAGCTTGTCATACCGTTATCGGTATCGGTATTAACGTACGCATGCCACCTGAACAAGCAAAGTTGATTGACCAGCCATGGGTAGACTTAACCAGTTTAAGTCGTGAAAAGATCGATCGTAATTTATTAAGTGCGACACTTATTTTAGAGTTGCAAAAACTAATGCCTGAATATGAGAAGAGAGGGCTAAAACCTTATATCGAGCGATGGTTAGCATTAGATTATTTTCTTGATAAACCGGTTAACGTCTTGCTCGCAGAAACACAAAAAGCAGGTATTTGTCGCGGAATTGATGAGGCCGGTGCCTTGCTGTTAGAGGTTGATGGAAAGGTAGAAACCTATATCGGCGGTGAAGTTTCACTACGTTTAGCCTGATGTAGCCTATAAATAGACAAAAAATAAGCGCATTGTTTTCTTTTTGAGCATTCAAACAAAAAGATGTAAATAAAGCTTAATAAAGGCTTGCAAGGTTTCCAGAACTTCTCTATTATTCACCGCACTTAGACGGCGCCGACTTAGCTCAGTCGGTAGAGCAACTGACTTGTAATCAGTAGGTCACCAGTTCGATTCCGGTAGTCGGCACCATTTAAGTCTAGGAGGGGTTCCCGAGTGGCCAAAGGGAGCAGATTGTAAATCTGCCGCGAAAGCTTCGGTGGTTCGAATCCACCCCCCTCCACCATATTCTACTCACTTGCCACAGTGAGAAAAGTAAATAACAATGCCAAAGCATTGTTTTTTGCTTTTAGATGCACCTTAAAGCGGGCATCGTATAATGGCTATTACTCCAGCCTTCCAAGCTGATAATGCGGGTTCGATTCCCGCTGCCCGCTCCAAGTTTTACATCTATTAAATCAACCTTTTACGGTTGATTTTTTCGTTTCTGGCATCTAGTAAAATTCATTGGCGGGGTTGTGAATACTTGCCGCACGCACTACTTTCTCCATTTCTATTGCTCGCTTTCCACTACAGCTTCAAAAATTATTTCATCTGTTTTTATCTATTCGTGTTGGAAAATGAAATAATACCAATTCCATTAATATAGTGATCAAATATTACGTAGGAAAAAGGAGTTAGTTCAAGGCGAAAATTGATGCAAATGGTTGTTCCCTTTACGATATTTTTAACGCTGAAATAGCTTCTTTTAACCAGTAAGATTGATCAGTTATTTAGTGGATTTGCTATAAGTAGCTGCTCCCACTTTTGCATTATTCAAAAAACCAATGATACCCATAACCAACTACAAAGGCTGGAATGGCAGAGTAAAAGGTGGCAACTAAAGCTGCTTTGGGCACTAACGCTATTGCAGGGAATAATGCATCGCCATCATTAGAAATAGAATTAGATAGTTGCGCCGATAAAGGCACTGCTCCGGAAATATATAAACTTGTCACCAGTATTTGAGGACCACAACCGGGCAATAATCCAACTAGAACGCCTACGAATGGCATCCAAATACCTAACCCTGAAAATAAAAGTGGTAAATCGATAGCACTAAAGTGGATGCTCATCTCAAAGATAAGAAAAGCCACCACCACCCATGCGCTAACAAAGTTGGTAACTTGAGCCGCTTTTTGTAGCGGATGCGCATTTGCGATTTCATTATCCTCTGAGACCACAGATTGATAATCGTGTATCTCTTTGGTGAGCGCCCATAAAAATAAACAAGTAATAATAAAGACGCAACCAACCCATTCAATGGTTAAATCTGGCAAGGCGAATAAATTATTTACTTCAACTTGAAAAGAGCCCAGTAACGCCACAATGACCACGGGTACAATTAATAATTTCCAAAAATACCCTTGCAAATTAATCGCCGATTGTTGCATTTCATTGATCGAGTTATCACTATTGGCGGATAAAGGTGTTGTTATTGATTGGTGCGCTTTTGTTTCACCTTCATCTGGGCGTAAAAAATTATCGGTATGCAGCTGATTAACCATCCAACCTGAAACCGCGCCAACAACAATGCCGACCAATACCACTGAAAAGCCAACACTAGGGGTGCTTGCAAGCAGTAAAAAAGCCGCATCGCCCATGGTTGAAGTTAACACCGCGACCATCGCGCCAAACCCCACTCGACCACTGATAAACTGAGTGGTAACAATAATTGCCCCACCACAGCCTGGTAGTGCGCCTAATAAAGATGCAAAAAGCACCTGATAATTACGAGAGCCATGATACAAAGTTGTTAGCTTGTTGGTCTTGCTTATCCAAGCTGATAAATAATGGTAAATAAGTAAGGTAGATGCAACGTAAGCAGACACTGCCCAAAACGCATCGGATAACGTTGTCACGGTTATTTCACGCGTTGGCTCAAAGGTGATTAAAACTAATAGCAGAGTCGGTAGTAACATTCGCTTGTATTTAAAGGTAAATTGCGTACTTTTCTGGTCATTCGGATAGGGGAGAAATTTGAAAAACAGATATGGGCTATTCATAATACAACCTTGTAAATGATAATGATTACCATTACGATAGTTTGTAAGTTGAGAAATGACAATCATTATTTATTAAAATATATAAAGAGAGGTAGAAATGTTCTTATCCGAGTTTGAAAAAATGGATTCAGTCATACTAGTCAGCATTGTTAATATGAAACTACGAAATGAGTTTAATGGCCAACTTGATGACTTCGCAAAAACTTATGCGATTGATGAGCAACATCTTGTCGATAAGCTTGCAGGAGCCGGTTTTATCTATCATCAACAACTTGGTCGATTGATTGCTAAGTGATGTTGTTTTAAATTAAGATCAAAATTTTTTAATCGTCCTGAGAAAACAGTGCATCGTCGCTTAGTGCTAGTGCGTGCTTGAATAGAGTAGTGTGTTGGCAGGGTAATACTGACCATATTCATTATTCATTATTCATTATTTGGTAGCACTGACGGACCCTTTCATCCGTGACGATAATACCTCTCGCAGAGAGTCATTCTTCAATAGCTCGGCAGCTCTGCGTAACCGATAATTTGTACAATATAATAAGAATATCCTGAATGGATATTTGCGTTTTTATTGGAAGGTTTCCACATAGCTAATGCGAAGGTTCTCTCCCTATAGATCAGATGCTTAGGCTAAAAAGAAAGCAACAGCCCTTAAATGACAAACTCAATTAAATGCAATTGATACTTGTTATCATTTGGGTGTTGTTATATTGTAACGTTTTATTGATTGTTACAAAGGTAAATTATGAACAAAGATATTCACCCTAAATACCAACAGGTTGCATTTCACGATACATCTGTAGATAGCTATATTGTTGTCGGCTCAACACTGCAGACAGATAAAACAGTGGAGTTAAATGGTAAGGTTTACCCCTATTTTGCCATAGAGGTATCGAGCAAGTCTCACCCCTTTTATACGGGTAAGGAAAGTATTGCGACTCAAGATGGGCGTGTGGCTAAGTTTAATAATCGTTTTGGCAGTATTAAATCTTAGGATAAGTTCTGAAAGTATTAAGTTCATTAAAAAGTGCAAAAAATCGCCATCCAGATTGCCAGATAGTGAGACGAAAAGGGAAGCTGTTTGTTATTTGTAAAAGTAACCCTCGCTTTAAAGCGAGATAAGGTTAAAAATTAACTCGTTGCTTTAATCCTTGTGACTGGGCTATGCCCTTCTTTGTCTTTTTGAGTTAAACCAAATGAAACAATATGATGTGAAGCTGTTATATAGTGGCTTCACCATTAAATCCATTTTATGCTTCTGGATGCAAACTAAGGATCGCTTTTTCTCGTCTTCTATTTTTCGGAATCAATAGATAATTGAACATCTCCTTTCACTGTATTCTGCACATGAACCACTACGAGATGCTTATATTACGTTAATATGATGATTCACCTCGGTTGAACAGTTCAACTATTTCACGGGGTAGTCATTATAGCCAAGTTGTGCAGAGATATTTCGCCCAGCCTGATGCAGTAAACTGACATAGTGTGCTTTTTTCTGTTCATCAAAACGGATGGTTGGAAATGAAATAGAAACGCCTGCGATCACAGTGCCGAAACGATCGTACACTGGTGCAGCTATACAACGAAGCCCTGGCTCTTGTTCTTCGTTATCTTCCCCAAAGTGCTGTTGTTTTACTTTACTTAATTCATCAATTAATTGTTCGATGTTTTCTAATGTATTTTCCGTACTTTTTACAAATTCAACTTCAGCGAGTTGCTCTCGTACAAATTTTTCTTCGCGTTCTGCTAATAAAACTTTACCGATAGCGGTGGTATGCAGTGGGTTTCTGCGGCCGACACGGGAGTGCATACGTAACGAAAAGCTAGAATCAATTTTATGGATGTAGATAATGGAGCCATGATCTAATGCACCTAGGTGTATCGTTTCATTGGTCTCTTCGGAAATAACGCGCATCTCTTTTTCAGCAATATTGATCATATCAACCCACTCTAACGATTTTGAACCAAGTTCAAACATCTTTAAGGTCAGTGAATATTTATCTGTTTCACCCTGCTGACAAATATAACCTAGCATTTTCATTGTTTGAAGAAAGCGGTAGGTAGTGGCTTTGGACATCATCAAGCGTTGTGAAAGTTCAGAAACGCCAATTTCCTTTTGCTCTCCTAGGGATTCAAGAATATTAAATACTTTTAATACAGATGAAACCGATTCTGGCTGAGTGGATTTATCCATTTTTTATTCCTCATGAACTGGCTGACTACAAATTCAAGGTAACACTATCAGTTTTTTTTGAAAAGTCATTTCAATAAAAATAGAACTGAAAGCTGTTGCTATCCATTACAACCATATCTATTAAATCGCATCTTAAAAATTATTTTTGAAACGTCGGTTTGAAAATAATTGACCGTCGGTTTTTTATTGATTATATTATTAATTCAATTCCGTTGGTGAAATCAATATAGCGCTACAACAGTGAACATAATTGAGGTAAAGAGCATGATTTTAGAGTCATTTAATCTACAAGGTAAAGTTGCGATAGTTACTGGCTGTGATACTGGCCTCGGTCAAGGTATGGCAATAGGTTTAGCTGAAGCAGGTTGTAAAATTGTTGGTGTTAATTATATTGAGCCAACGGAAACCATTGAAAAAATGAATTTAGCAGGTCATCCCTTTTTAGATGTACGTGCAGATCTATCTGAGCAAGGTGATATTCCATCGATTATTAGCAACGCACTGTCTGCGTTTGGTCAAGTTGATATTTTAGTCAATAACGCGGGTATTATTCGCCGTGAAGAGGCGATTGATTTTTCAGAGAAAAACTGGGATGACGTAATGAATATCAACGCCAAAACCGTTTTCTTTATGTCTCAGGCTGTTGCCAAGCAGTTTAAAGCACAGGGGACCGGTGGAAAGATTATTAACATTGCTTCAATGTTGTCATTCCAAGGTGGAATACGTGTTCCTTCTTATACGGCTTCTAAGAGTGCGGTAATGGGCATGACACGGGCAATGGCGAATGAATGGGCTAAAGACAACATTAATGTTAATGCAATTGCACCTGGCTACATGGCAACAAACAATACACAAGCCCTGCGTGCAGATGCCGATCGTAATCAAGCCATTCTTGATCGTATTCCTGCAGATCGTTGGGGGACACCAAAGGATGTTGCCGGCCCATGTGTGTTTCTTGCCTCTTCTGCATCAGATTATATTAACGGCTATACGATTGCTGTAGATGGTGGTTGGTTGGCACGTTAGGAGTTATCTAACTTCCATTAACCAGAACTGAGGTTATTTAAGTAATACGTGAAAAATGTTCAATAAATACTTTTAAATGTGCAGTTATGCTGCAGGAGAATAAAAATGAAAATAGCATTAATGATGGAAAATAGCCAAGCGGGTAAAAATGCAATGGTTGCCACTGAGCTTAACTCTGTAGCGGGTGGTTTAGGACATGACGTCTTTAACCTAGGCATGACAGATGAAAAGGATCATCACCTGACTTATATTCATTTAGGCATTATGGCGAGTATTTTAATCAACGCTAAAGCGGTGGATTTTGTTGTAACAGGATGTGGTACAGGTCAGGGAGCGCTAATGTCGCTTAACCTTCATCCTGGTGTTGTTTGTGGTTACTGTTTAGAGCCTTCAGATGCCTTTTTATTCAACCAAATTAATAACGGTAATGCGATTGCATTAGCTTTTGCGAAAGGTTTTGGTTGGGCTGGAGAGCTAAATATCCGCTATATTTTTGAAAAAGCATTTACGGGTGAGCGCGGGCAAGGTTACCCGCTAGATCGTGCAGAGCCACAGCAAAAAAATGCAGCGCTTTTAAATGAAGTAAAAGCCGCTGTAGTGAAAGACAATTTTGTGGACTCTTTACGCGCTATCGACCAAGCATTGGTAAAAACGGCGGTAGGAAGTCAACGTTTCCAACAATGCTTCTTTGAGCATTGCCAAAATGAAGAAATCGAAGCGTATGTTCGTTCTATCATCGCTTAAACACCGAAGCTGGTTAGTTTGCGAGTGTGGGCATGCACTCGGTTTTGTATCTCTTTAATTTGCTTATTGCCTATTTTTACCACCAATAAATTTGTAATAAGCAAACAGTCTTTCATCATCTACTTTTTGTATAAAGAATAGTCAGGGTTAAAATGGAATCACATTTACTCGTTGCAGGCATATTAATCTTTTTCGGTTCTTTCATTCAGACGGTGACAGGCTTTGGTATGGCCGTGATAGCTGGGCCTATATTGATCGTTATTGCACCACAGTACCTTCCCGGTCCAATTATTTTAGTTGGTTTGTTTCTCGCACTTATTAATGTGCTTAAGTATAAAGAAAGTGTTTGTTTAACAAAGCAAAAATTTAGTTTTTTAGGGTTGATACCGGGCACGATAGTGGGCGCCTTACTGCTTTACATTGTTGATGTTGCGCAGCTTTCTATGTTTATCGGTGTGGTGGTGTTAGTCGCTGTATTACTCAGTTTATTGCCGATTAAAATACAGGAGACACCTAAGCGTTTAACCATCGCAGGTTTTCTATCCGCCTTTTTTGGCACAAGCTCTGGAATAGGAGGGCCACCGATGGCGTTACTAATGCAGCATCAAAAATCTTCTTTGATTCGAGCCAATTTAGCTGCGTTTTTTGTGGTTAGTTCTGTGCTGTCATTATTGATGCTGATACCTGTTGGTTACATGAGCTTACAGCACGTGTATTTATCTTTGCCGCTTTTACCTGCTAGTTATTTAGGTTATCGCGTGGCCATCATTGCTATAAACAAAATTCCTGAAAAAATGATCCGCACATTGTCATTAATCTTATGCTTAATTGCTGGGCTGTGTGCTGTCTACTCAGGTTTTATATCGATGTAATTAAGCAAACAAAGTAAATTGCTCTAAATCTCCTTGAAAACGAATAATTATTAATGAGGTAAGTATGAATAAAGAGACTAACTGGGTAGATGTAGCTTGGTCGGGCATTGTCACAAAGGTGAAGAAAACCAGTCAGGAGATGACCGTTCCTTTTCCTTCAATGACTGAGAATGGCGAGTATTGCAATACACATCAGCCTTGGGCGTGGGTAGTCGGTTTTTGGCCGGGTATCTTGTGGCTACTTTATGAAAAAGAGAGCTATGAACCTTTTAAAGAGATGGCAATTGATAGAGAAAATATCATGGATGGCCCACTCGATGAATATGTAAATATTCACCATGATGTTGGTTTTATGTGGCAATTAACCTCGGTTAAACAGTTTGAACTGTTGGCGACCCCTCAGTCAAGAACAAGGGCGTTAAGAGCCGCCAGTCACTTAGCAAGTCGATTTAATATTAATGGTCGTTTTCTAACGGCGTGGAATAAGAATGATGTCAGTGTTGCAGACCCGAGAGGGTTAAGTATTATTGATAGCATGATGAACCTACCGATTTTATATTGGGCTGCAGAGCAACTTGATGCGCCTCGATTTAAACTCATTGCAATGGCGCATGCAGATACTGTGCTCAAAGAGTTTATTCGTGAAGATGGCTCAGTTCGTCATATGGTTGAGTTTGATTACCTGACGGGCGAAGTAAAAAGTTATCATGGTGGACAGGGGGACAATAAAAATTCTGCATGGAGTCGTGGTGCTTCATGGGCGATTCATGGTTGTGCATTGAGTTATCAATACACCCAAGAGCCTCGTTACTTAGAAGCGTCTATGAAAACGGCTGATTTTTTCATTAGTCAGTTACCTAAAGATTTTGTTCCACACTGGGATTTTAGAGCGCCCATCGATGAAAATACGCCACGAGATACTTCAGCCGCAGCTTGTGCTGCAAGTGGCTTATTGTTGCTCGCTGATTTGCTAGATGATGTGGATAAAAAAGCGCATTATGCAGGTGTTGCGAATAAGGTGTTGGAAAGTTTATATCGACAATACGCTACATTTAATGATGATACGCAACAAGGTATTTTAACAGGAGGTGCTTTTAATTGTCCGAAAAACTTGGGGATCAATTGTTCGTTAATTTATGGTGACTATTATTTTGTCGAAGCCATTTCTAAGATGAAAAATCGGTGTTCAGGTGCTGATAACCCCCTTAATATGATTTAACTTACTCCCACTCTTTTCTACATATATTAAAGCTATTTTGAAAAGAGTGGATGTTGCCACATTTTAGATAAAGTGAGCAATGAACCGTGTATTTTTTTTAGGTTTACTAAGCAAAGCAGAAAATTTGTGTCGCTATAGTAATCATATCGCTTTATACCCTCCATTAATTCGTCAACTGCAAATAATTATCTGTACTGTTAAGCCTTCACAGTGGCTGAAAATGCATACACTTCTGTTTTCATCATAAAAAGGACTTAACTGGATATGAAAACGCGTTACGGTATAGTGACAAAGTGCGTCGCGCTAACGTTGAGCCACTGAATTAAAAGTATAGGGATATTGTTATGAAATTATCACAATTTTCACAGTTTAAGCAGAATGCAACACGCTTTCAGGAGATTGTTGCGATCCTTAGTAAATATGGGTTGGCGAACTGGATCAAAGAGAAAGATCCCGACTTCTTAAATGGTTTATTTACTGACGCTTCAGGTAAAAGTTTTGCCGGTTTATCGCATGCGATCAGGTTACGTATGGCTTTGACTGAGCTAGGTACTACTTTTATTAAACTCGGTCAAATGCTCAGTACACGTGCGGATCTTATTGGCCCTGAAGTCGCTGAAGAACTATGCCTGCTACAGTCAGAAGTCCCAAGTGATTCAGAGAGTACGGTACGCACAGTGATTGAAGATGAGCTTGCCGCACCATTGGAAACTATTTTTAGCAACTTTAATTTTACACCATTAGGCTCTGCATCAATTGGTCAAGTACACGCCGCCACATTACAAACTGGTGAGCAGGTAGTGGTGAAGGTACAGCATGCTGGTATCGAGGAAAAGATTCGTGCCGATATTGAAATATTAGGCTTATTAGTCACACTCGCTGAAAAATATGATGCGCAATTGCAGTTATATCGTCCCAAGAGTTTGTTAAAAGACTTTGCTAATAACCTGCTTAAAGAGCTTGATTATAATAAAGAGCTTAACAATATCGCACTCTTTAAAAATTACTTTAAAGATCATCAGCAGATTCATATTCCAGATACCTACGATGCATTGTCGGGGCAAAAAGTGCTGGTGATGGAGCGCCTTAAAGGGGTAAGTATTGGCGATAAAAGTCAACTTAAATGCACCCCTGAAGAGGGTAAAGTACTCGCTAAAATTGGTGTCAATCTCTATCTAGATATGATTTTTAAATACCGTGTTTTCCATGCTGATCCACACCCAGGAAATATTTGGGTATTACCTGGTGATCAGCTTGGTTTGTTAGATTTTGGCATGATTGGTCGCTTAGATGATAATTTGCATGAAGCGATTGAAAATATGTTAATGGCAGTATCACAAAAAGATGTCGTCGAAGTAACGCATCAAATAACTACTATTTGTAGTGTACCTAAAGGTTTTGATCGACAGCAGTTACAAGAAGATGTTGGCGAATTTATTTTTGAATACTTTTCGAGCTCACTTGATTCTGTCAACGTCACTGAAATGCTGAATTGTTTAACTGGCATTATTCGTGCTCACCACCTTGTTATGCCAACAGGGATCTCTTTATTGATTCGAGTACTGGTTTTATTAGAGGGATCATCACAATTATTAGATCGTAGTTTTAGCTTTAATGATGCGGTTGTCCCTTACACGCATAAAATGCGAATGCGCCGTCTGAACCCTAAAAGAGTAGCCAAAAAATTGGGTAAATCACTGAGCGCTTGGGAGCGTTTACTGTCTGCATTACCTGCCGATTTAGAAACACTGATGTCACAAATGCGCAGTGGTGACTTTGATGTTAACTTAAAACATCGCCACTTAGATGCTGTCGTTAATCGCTTAGTATATGGCGTGTTAACGGGGTCCATGTTACTTGGTGGAAGTATGCTATTAAGTAGTAAAGCGCCACCATTAATTAATAATATTTCAATTTTAGGCGCCGGATTAGTGGGAGGGGCAGTGGTACTTGGTTATAAGTTATTGAATGCGATTAGCAAATCAGGCAGCTTGGTAGATAGTGGCAAACGTTAGCGTTTCAATGAATATAGTCTTTTGTAGTTGAGAGTATTTGTTAGATGCATTGCTATAAAGTTGTTCAACAAAGAAACGTCAATTTGAAATTAAAATCTACATTTATGATTTTAAAGTGGGCTACCTAAGTAGCTATTCATTAGTGCTTTGTTAATAATAAATGGGAGTTAAGTAAAAAGCCTTTTATTTCATGTTTTGTTGTTTTTTATGTCGATTTACATTACATAAATATAAATAAAAGGGCTTTTTAATATAAAAAGGCCTTTATAACAATGGCTTATGTTGTTGGTATGTAATTTGCTTTAAGTGTGGGTTCTATATGTATAGGAACATACATATGAATTAATTACACATTTATGGAGAAAACTAGCAATGAATAAATTTACTTTGTCGTCGGCACTACTTTTAGCGACAACTACAATGAGCGCAAATGCGACGTTACTTAACTTTACTGGTGACATCGCGAACCACAACGATGTTGTTTACACGCAATTCACATTAGATGATGATTCAAATAATGTTAGAGTTTGGACAGATTCTCATCAAGGTGGTATTAACTTTGACCCAATCACTGCGCTATGGAATTCTGATGGTGATTTAATTCGTGAAGATGATGATAATGCGTCTGTAAACCCATCGACACAAACCAGTTATGACTCTGGTTTTGCGCTGAACTTTTTAGCTGCTGGTACTTATACCTTCACTGTTGCTACGTATAATAACTTTGCTACTGGTGGCAATCTTTCTGATGGCTTTAGTTTCGATAGTGAAGCACCTATTGCGCTATCTGAGTGGAGTCAACCAGCAAGTAGCTTGAATATGGGGACGCATTGGAGCGTTTGGCTAGATGGCGTAGATAGTGCAACAAGTACTCCTGTTCCAGCTCCTGCATCAATTGCTTTGTTTGGCCTTGCTTTAGCTGGGCTTGGTTTCTCACGTAAGAGCAAAAAATCATAGTTATTCATCAATAATTATTTATTGAATGTAAAAACCTAACGATTTAAATCGTTAGGTTTTTTTATGCCCTGATATTTATAGCAATGAGCATTTTATCCACTGTTTGACCACTACTGCAACAAGCCTGATTTTCTCCTAAAGCATATTCCAATTCCTTAGACTTAATGTTAATATTTCTGTAAATGATAATCACTATCAGGTGCGTCTAATGAAAAAACCACAACCAATCGCATTGCGCGTAATAAACTCCGTCAAGTTAAGTGCGAATATGCAGCGTATTACCTTACAGGGTAAAGAGCTCGCTATTTTCCCTGACGATTGTCAGGGAGGCTATGTCAAATTACTCTTTAATGCACAGGGAGGGACTGACCTGAGTCAGGTAGCGCCTGAACAGCGCCCTGTCATGAGGACTTACACAATTGCTCACTATTCGCCATCGGCACTCACTATTGATATCGATTTTGTACGCCATGAGACACCTGATTTGAGCTGTGGCTTCGCGGCTCGTTGGGCAAAGAATGCAACAGTGGGCGCGTCGATTTCTATTACAGGCCCAGGCTTACTGATAGATATGAAGCACAATGCAGATTGGCTCTTTGCCGTTGCTGACATGACCGCATTGCCAGCGTTAGCTGCAAAAATCGCTCGGTTGCCTAATGATGCTTGTGGTTATGCGGTGATTAAAGTGCTGAGCCACGACGATATCAGGTCGCTCGAAATGCCAGAAAACATTGAAGTAATTTGGCTACTTGATGGCCAGTCTTTAAGTGAAAAAGTGAGGGCGCTTACTTGGCTAGGCGGAGAACCTTTTGTATGGGTTGCCTGCGAGTTTGAGTCTATGCGTGCATTGCGCGCCTATTTCCGTAACGAAAAAGCAGTCCCTAAAGAGGATATCTATATCAGCAGTTATTGGAAGCAAGGCTTAACGGAAGATGGTCACAAAGTGGTGAAAAGAGAGGATGCCAGCGCACTGTTGTCACAACAGTGAGGTTATTAACTGCGTTATTATAGTGCGACTATCGTACTCGTTTATCCCCGTAATCGAGCAACTTATTGCTATTCGTTGACCTATTCACGGGGTGATGATTAATTACTGATCCTAAAGATTAATCACAGTAAAGGCGGGCTAAATCGTGATAATGATCGATACGTCGATCACGGAAAAATGGCCAAATACGTCTAATATTTTCGGTACGTGCCAGATCAATATCAGCCATAATAACGGCCGATTGATCCTCCGGTGCTTGTGCAAGTATTTCTCCTTGCGGGCCACAAATAAAGCTGTTTCCCCAAAACTGAATACCTGCACTGGCTTGGCTACTATCAGCTTCAAATCCGACACGGTTACAAGCGAGCACTGGTAAACCATTTGCCACTGCGTGACCCCGTTGTACTATTTCCCAAGCGTTCTGCTGGCGTTGTTGCTCATCGTTTGTGTCTTGTGGATCCCAACCAATCGCCGTGGGATAAATAAGGAGTTGTGCGCCGGACATTGCCATTAAACGAGCTGCTTCTGGAAACCACTGATCCCAGCATACCAATACGCCTAATTTTCCTAATGATGTTTGAATTGGCTTAAAGCCCCCATCACCGGGTGTAAAATAAAATTTTTCATAAAACCCGGGATCATCGGGAATATGCATTTTTCTATATTGTCCTGCGATTGCTCCGTCTGTATCTAATACAACTGCAGTATTGTGGTAAATCCCTGGGGCTCGTTTTTCAAATATAGATGCGACGATCACGATATTCAATGATGAGGCAACGCTGGCAAGACTCACTGTTGTTGTGCCGGGAATGCTTTCTGCTAAATCAAAGTGCGCGACAGATTCTATCTGGCAAAAGTAGAGTGAGCTGTGTAGCTCTTGAAGCACAACGAGGTTTGCTCCATTTTTTGCCGCTTTTTTAATTTCTTTGATGCTGTTTTCTAGGTTTTTTTGTTTATCTGCCGTGTTACTTTGTTGAATCAAGGCAGCTGTAATTCGTGTCATGAGAGTTCCTGTCTTAGTCTTTTATCGTGCCAAGAAATCCTTGTGGTAACTGCATTGTTAAACAGTGCAGACTTCCAAATTGTTCGATGATGGGTTGACAATTAATGGCGATAATTTGGTGTTTAGGGAATGCTTTTGCAAAGCGATTAAGGGCAATGTCATCTTCTGGCACTTGGTAGGTAGGGACTAACACCGCGTTGTTAATGATTAAAAAATTGGCGTATGTTGCCGGTAAGCGTTCATTATCGAAATTATATTGTGCACTCGGCAAAGGTAACTCAACTAACTGATAGGGTTGCTCAAGGCTATTTGTAACTCCCTGTAATTGTCTTTTCATCGCTTTAAGTACGGGGTAATGCGGGTCATTTTTATCTTGGCAACCTTGAAAAATAATTTGATTGTTAGGAGCAAATCTGGCCAATGTGTCGATATGTGCATCGGTATCATCACCCACTAAAGACCCTTGTTCTAACCACAATATTTTTTTTAGTTGAAAGCGTTTTAATAGGTACGCTTCAATCTCTTTTTGCGATAGATGTGGGTTTCTATTTTGATTTAATAGGCAGGTTTTAGTGGTTAATAAACACCCTTGTCCATCGCTTTCGATTGCCCCTCCTTCTAGCACAAAATCGAGATGTTGATATTCTGTTATTGCTAACTGCTCCAGTATGGCGTGATTTATTTGGTTATCTAGGTCACTGTTATATTTATTGCCCCAGCCATTAAAGGTAAAATTTAATACGCGAATTGCTTGTTGATCATTGATTAACGTAATAGGACCATGATCACGCGCCCATGTATCGTTGCTAGCAGCAATAACAAAAATGATGTTAGTAATATCTTCTCCTATTTCAGTAAGTTGAGATATGACATGCTGTTGCAACAAAGGTGTGTGGCAGACAATCACAACGCGTTGAAATTGGCTAATGATGGTAACTAATTGCCGGTAAATAGATTCTATTTTAGGTAATTTGTCAGCCCAATCCGTCTCTTGATGGGGCCAAGTTAATAGTGTGGCATCTTGTTTCGCCCACTCTGCGGGTAAGTAGTATGAGTTACTCATTTGATTTATATACCGACCACGTTTTTGAGTGGTGCTTCACTTTGTTGATAAAGTTGTTGCATCAGGTAGCGATCACGATTGAGGGTTTCTTTGCAATCTCCTCCAAACCATTCCAATGAAGCATCGATGCTTTTGATGTGCGTCTCTCTATGTTCATTAACGTATTGTAAAAAAGCTTTGTAGTTTACTGCACCTTCGAACAGCGAGATCATCCCTTCTCGAGATCCCGAAGCTGAATACACTGTCGTTGGTGTGAAGACATCTAAGTACTCCTCCGAGATAATATTTTTTAAATGAAAGTGATCGATATGTTCGAGCAAAGCCTCTAAGGCGGGTATTACCTCTGCCTTTGATTCCCAAATATGTAGGACATCAAAGTTAATTTTAAGGTTGCTTCTTGCAACATGTTTAAGCAGTTCCAAAGTAGAGTCGACAGTGTCTGCATAAGTATTGGGGTGGGTTTCAATAATCAAACTTAATTGATAATGTGCTAGCCAATCACACGCTTTTTGTAACTGTGCGACGAGTTGTTTAAAGGACGCTGGCGAGGTTGCTTTACTTGCGCTTCCTCCTGCAAAGGTGCGAATTTTTTTTGCCCCCCAGTGTACCGCTAATTGTGCTAATTGTTGCACTGATGCTTTTAATACCGGCTCAGGACTATCGAGCGGTAAATAATCGCTGATCATCGTTGTTCTTAGGTTATAGCCTGCTAACCATTGCTCATTATAGCGCGGCTGGTCGGCTAAATTTTTAGCGTGTGCTCCCCAAAGTTCAATACCTTGAAAATGATTTTTTTGTGCCCAATCCGCTATCTCTTCAATAGAGATAAGTTGATGGCGAAAGGAGATGGTACAAATGGATAGGTTCATTATAATGCCTCTACAAAACAAGTTGTGGCAACGGTTTCACTGTGCTTTAGTGCTTGCTTTCGCCATTGCGTAAATAACATATTTAGTTGTGCTTTGATGCGGTACTCTCTTTCATCTTGTTGCTCAAGTAGCGTGAATATTTCATTTTTCTCTGTTTCAAAATGCTTACTTTGATGGTCATGAGAGGCTATTTTCATCGCTCTAAATTGAATTTTTTTATACGTTTCAACAAGCGTCTCAATAACGTCACACCATTTTTCAAATTCATCAAATTTCTGCTCAAATACACCGAGCTCTGTCCAGAAAAAGGCGAGGCCATGTTCATAGGCATATTTTCTAATTGCAAGTACGGGTAATTGATTGAGTGCAGATGAGAGTTCACTCAGTGTTGCGTTGCTAATATGGTGTTGAATAATGCTACGCACTGCATCTGTCATTGGATTCGTGTCAGCATTAAAACAGGCAATATAGTAATCATAAATAGCTTGCGAGGGTGTCGGTCTAATTTCTGAGCTATCGAAGTAATAGCCTCCGGAAACGGCAGGGGAGTCGATTGAGGTTAATACTTGTGCCTTATTTTGTCTGCCTTGCCAACGAAAATCGGGATCAATCATCATTAACGAATCAGGATCTTCGCAGTTTTCAAGCAAGACATAATGCGGGAAAGGGTTTTGGTTAAACTTATTTTCACGTTCAGGTAGTAAAAACATATCTAGCATGACCATTACATTTTGGCTTGCTGTTTTGTTATCTAGCACCTGTAACAAGCGTTGAATATTTTGCTGTTTACTGCGGTTATCTTGGTACCAAGCTGTTAGTGTCACGCCATAAAGCGTTTTATACCATTGTTTGAAAAAGTCATGGTTAATGTTTTCGGAGTGATAGTTAATGTGAACGTTCTCATCAACAACAACATCAGCGTCCCAGACACCAAAATAGAATGGTCGGTGATCAACACGTGCATCGGCTTTGATCATTTCACATAGGCAACTGACGAAACAATGTACCTTTATATCTTCAAACTCTTCATCATCTGCTGTTCCTGTTGCGTTACTATGTGGCTGAACAGATTGACCGCTCTCGCTTTGTTTTAATAAAAAGTCAGCAAGGCTGTTGACGGTCGCGAAATCAGCTTCGCTAAAAGCCGTGTCAGGCACCTCAATGCATAAATTAACTTCTAAATTGATCAGCAACTGCATTAATAACACGGAATCTAAATACAGGTCTTCATTTAAACGGGCCTCTGGACTAAAAGCGGAAACGGTCGATAAATTTAACTCTGCAGTGAGTACATGTTGAATCGCGTCGATAATGGCTTTTTTTTGTATCGCATTTTGCATGGTTATAATTCTTACTGGTTGTTGGTCTTAAGCTGGCTGTAAGGCTGACTGTTGACGTTGCGTTTGAAAGTCATTGGCTATCTGTTTACGGTTCACTTTGCCATTTGCTAAGCGCGAAATAGTGGTGACTTGTTGTAGATGATGTGGGACTTGATAAGCGGCTAATTGTTGACGACACCAATCCCTCATTTGTGCTTCATCGATATTATGTTCGCTTCGGTACTGCAGACAAACTCGCTGACCTGCAAAGGGATCCTCAATTTTAAACACCACTGCATCAATGATCTGCGGGTGGGTCAATATGATATCTTCGATCTCTTGTGGGTAGACATTGAGGCCAGCGACAATGATGGTGTCATCTAAACGGGCAATAAAGCGTAAGGTAAGATCGCCCTGATTGTTTTCTGCTAGAAAGCCTAAATCTTGTGTATGAACGCAATGCTGTGTGCCATTAATATCAATCTGGGCAATAATCTCCGCAGGTTGGTTTTTGTTAAGGCTACTATCGATTGAAATATGAGGAAGTGGCGTACCGATATCATTGGCATATTGCATCGATTTACTGATACTAATACAGCCTGCCTCTGAGCAACCATATTGTTGATATAAATGTGTAATACGTTGTTTTAACTGATCGAATAAAGGCGTGCTCATGATCGTCCCTGAGGTCATTGCTGCCGGTAGTTGCGTATTTTTAGGCCATAAACGCATGAGTCCCTGTAACATAGTCGGTGACGTGTAAAGTAATGGCGATGCCACACTTTGTAAGGTTTTAATGAGAAATTTAGGGTTAATATTCGTGACAATGATTGGCTGTTGACCACGTTCAAGAGCAACCATTACACCAGAGATTAGCCCATACGAGTGTGTGACAGGGCAGGCAATAACAGGTGTTGTTGTCGCCGTTTGCTTAAAACAACTTATGTAATTTTTGATCTCTACTTGAATCGCTTCCCAGCTTCGTTTAATGCATTTAGGCTCACCGGTGGTGCCAGAGCTCATCTGAATTAAACCAGCTTGATGTTCATCTTGCACAGTACTGTTTAGCGTATGAATATTCCCTAAATCTTGATAAAACAGCACACTACAACCTGCTTTCACTGCTAATTTTTTAGCGGTGTGTAATGGAGTGCTTGGATGAATAGGCATTACTGATAGACATTTTTTTTGCGCATATGCACACAGTGCTAGCCAGATAATATTCTCCGTTAAACAGACTGCTATGTTGTCTGCATCGGTTAGTTGCTCCATCTCTGCAAAACGTTGTTCATATTGTGCGAAGTCAGCTTCGCTGTAGTAGGTATCGTTAATGGTTAGCATGTCAGGCTCCGTGTTTTTGTTACGTGCAGAGGAGAAATGATGGGAGAAACGCGGAGCAAGGGGTTATTGACCGTGTGATGAAACTCGCTGGCAGCAGTCGGGCTCAATTTCTTTTTGATCAAAGACTCAGTTTGTACGCTAGGCTGATGAATATCCATTTTTCGAATACGTGCTTCATCGGTTTGACCTGTCTGTTGATAATCAACAAAGGCTTGATAAATATGTTGCCAAAAATCACTTTCATTAAATTGGTAGTGATCTTCAAGTAATGTGGCTAAGTCACTTAAATTAAAGACAAATAGTGTATCAATTACCAGCTCTCTTAAGGCTTCTACATCCTCCATCCAATAATATTGATTTGGTTCTGCGTGTTGATAAACCGCTTCTAACGCTAAAAAGTCAGGTGTTAATGCTGGCGTTTTTAAGAAACTGGGCACGTACTCTAGGCTTTCGTGAAAATCTCGTAGTGTGATGTGGGTTGGCCAGCCTTGTTGGTGTTGCAAAATTAAGTTTTGTGCATGTGCTTCTAGGGCAATGCCATGATGTACTAGCAAATGCCAGATAGGTAAAACTGCTGTTTTAATTAATTGTTCTAACCAAGCTTGGCAACCATATTCTTGAATCCACGGATCAATAAAAGGCAAAGTGTCCTTTTCAATAATGCTAAGTGCAACAAAAGGAACGCTATTCATCGGCGCATGTTTATTCATTAAACTCTCGCGGAAAATAACACCCGTTTGGCCATCAAGCGCATGTAACCATGCAAGAGGTGATTCATCTGTTTGTGTGCGCATACGAATGCCTGCGTATTCAGGCAACAATGTTATATGCCGCTGTAGGTATTGATCGCTTTTAACAATCTCTGTTAACCAGTTTGTTAATATTGGTGCCGTGCAAATAGAGTGACTTTCAATGGTGCGTAATGAAGAGGTATTAACCATATTCAGCGGTAATTTTATATTGGCCTTTTTAGGTTGGCTGATATTTAATAGAGTACGCACTGAAATACTGGCTTGGTAGTGATCTCCGGCACTGCCTAAATCGATGATCTCTTTAGTCGCTAGAGGGATAGAGAACTGTGTTTGTAGATTTTGCCATTGCCAAGGGTGAATGGGTAATAAACTATATTTTTCAAAGGTTGCCTGTGCATCGGTTAAGCGTTGTTGTAATTGCTGATATATATTCTCGCCTAATTCTTGTAACCAGAATAACTGTATGTCCTCGCTATTAAGTTGGTGTTTTAATAACGCACGATCAACCGCAAGCCAATGAAGCTGAAAAGGATTACGTGATTCGGGGCCATAGTCATGGTGATCTTGCGCAGTAAATCCCGTTCTGGCTTTGAAACAAGGGTGATACGGATGCCCCTCATCAATGGCAGATTCTAGTTGTGTATAAGGCAATTCACGTCGGCTAGCGAGTCTAGGTAAATTCTGCTGATTCCAGTTACAAAGCGTGATGGTTTGCATTAATTCTGTGCGTAATTTTTTTTGTAAACAAGCCGTTGTGGGTAACTGCTTCACTAACTCATCGATTTTTGGTGCGTGCCACTGTTCGCCTATTTTGCAGAATATTTTATCTGCATGTAAACGAATACGCGCAAATCCAGCTATTTTACCCGTCGCCTTATAATCTTGGTTATTTAGTTGAAAAGTAAATACGCCATGTTGTAGCTGGTAATTAATCACACCTTCAAAAAGTAACGCTTCAATAAGTTGCTTAATAACGCGTTGCTCGCTGCTTATTTGAGTCACTACTCGGTTCGTTTTAAGCTGATTCAAGGTAGGCCTCATTTTTGTTGTTCATTAGGTCTATCACCGTTGCCGAAAAGCGGTAAAGCGGGTTTTTTATCGCGGTATAAATTGCTAATTCTTGGTCTGCTTGTAACTCATCTACATCACTAATACGTGTTAATAAATTTCCTTTACAGGGAATGTCACGACGCGTTAATAATGATTCTACAAGGGGTATACCAACACTGTTCAATTGCGCTAGTAACTGTTTTAACTTATGTTGCGTGACCTCCAGTAATTCATTTTCTGAAACTAATTGATCGATTCCAAAACGGTTGATCACTGAAAATAATTGATTAATAAATAAGTAATAGCTGAAGCGATCACAAATCACTTCATCGTCATAGAAGAGATCTAAAGTTTTATGCAGGTTGGGCTCCATCGCTAATAATTGTTCGCGTAGATGATTAGAAAGATAGAAGCCTTGGTTATCGCGATAATAATAGCGACTTGGTATCCCATCGCTCACATCTAATAGTGAGTTTTGCTGGTGGGCTTCGAGCGCAATACCATAGCTATCATATAGCTTGATAGCAGACTCAATTGCACACTGCCAATAAGCATCAAACCATTGCAAACTGGCTTCTCTTTTGCTGATATTGCTTTTACTGGCCAGCGTTGTAATGATTTTTGTTAATGGTGAATCTTCCGTTGGATTTAACGGCGCTTGCATTAAGGCCGCAATAGATTGCACGTTGACACTTTTACTGTCTGAATTTGCACCTGCATAAAAAGGATTTTCTCTGATGATAAGTTCAAAACCACTCTCTACTTTTTCAGGCAAGGTTAAAGTCATATAAGCGGGATCATCGATCGTATTAAAATGTGGGATAGTGTCTGAGAAATCATGATTGCGTAGCAAATTCCCCATGTTTAACCCTGCGTCGAGTTCATGCTCCATATTTTTACGTAATGAATTAGTGATTTTGACTGGGATAGACAACTTGATCATGAACGGCAGATCATCACAATAGAGTGTTCGTACTGAAGAGGTCGGTGTAAAAGTTGCTCCCATTGCGCCAACATCTGTGATTGCTCCCTGTGTGATTAACGTTTTAATGTCGTCTTGATGTAATAACCATTGTGCTTGAAGTGGATGTACCGGAATAAGTTGTTGTGTATCGTTGAGTGATGCTAGTCGCTCTTTATTAGGCGCTTTATCGACGATAAGCTGAATAATATCCGCTGCTGTTTCTGGCAAAATAGAGGATTCACGCACTAATGTGCGGTCTACTGCAAAAAAATGCAATTGAAATTCAGACGCCAGCTCTGGCGTGTAATGTTGATGTTGCCACTGATGAATTCCCTGTCGAGACTTCGGAGTTGGGTGTAGCCAATGACCAAAAAGTATTGATTGCTCAGAATTAATAAAAGAAGGGGTCTGCAGTGACGGATCTTCAAAGCGTGCCGCAATATAATCTTGCATCACTTGATGGCTTTCTAGCGTGCGTGCCAGTAGCTCCATTTTATTTTGGTTCAGTGATTCACTGCAATGAACGTCATCTGCATGGTAAATGTTGTTAATTAATAACAAAATAGTGGAAAGATGATCAATCGCTTGCCATTGCCAATGGTTATTCTTTTTCTGGTAGACATCACTAACAACATGGCGACCAACGAGTGAATAATAGGTCAGCCCTATTGCTAAGGAAGTCTCCACATTGTTTAGTTGTAACTCTAAAACGTAAAACGTATCAGGACTAAAAGATAAGCTTGTTTTTTGTTGCCAGTCACTATTGATATGCAATACGCCCGCATCAATTTCTCTTAAGTAACAATTTATAAATGATTGAAATGAAGCATTATTTGCTATTTTTTCAGCAACTACAGTCATTTTATCTTCCCTGTTTTATTAAATAATATTGGCAGGCATACTAATGATAATCATTATCACTTTCAAAAGGTTTTACAATTGTTACTTTATTTCTGCTGGCGAATAAGCAAAGGCAGGCTTTTCCGGATAAATATCTATTATAGAAGGGGATTTAGAGGAAAATTTCCCCTTTGAAAACAGTGAAAATATGCTTCAAAGGGGGAGGTGAATTAGGTAACTTTCGGCCAATGACGATAGCAAAACCAAAGTGCAATTAGAAAAGCCAGCCACTCTGCAATGGGCAATGCAATTAAGAAAAGAAATGCAGAGTCGTGTTGTTCAAATAACAAATAGCAGATGAGCAAAAGCGTTATCGGTAGTATTAACCCCCTTAATAAAGCGATGATCGTAGAAGGGGCCGGCTGATGAATCGCGGTTAAATAACAGCTTAAGATAATATTTAACCCATTCACTAAAAATAAAGGCCAAATTAAAAGAATAAGTTGTGAGGTCATCACTGCAACATTGTCAGCATCATGATTTAAAAACCATGATATAGCGGTTTGTTGCCAAATTAGAATCAGCAAAATAATCAATACACCGAGTGCCAATGTAGTACTAATAGCGGTAAGTAAAAATTGGCGCATTCGCAGTATGTTTTTAGCTCCAAAATTTTGGCTAACCAATAGATGCAACGCATCAGCAATACCGTAACTCAGCATCACACTCAGGAAAATAAAGTAATTAACGACGGTAAAAGCAGCTACGCCATCAATGCCTAAGCGAGAAATCAGTAATATGTTAAGTAATAAAAATAGCAAGCCAACGGAGGCTTCGTTAACAAACTCTGAAATACCGTTATAGGCGGAACGAAGAAACATATGCCAATCACGTTTTTCTAGTGCGAATATCAAGGTCTTTCTGGGGCTGATAAAATATCGCGCTAAGATTAAAAATTGTATTAATTGCGCGATAGCAGTGGCATAGGCTGCGCCAACCAAGCCTAAGTCTAAGCCTAAAATAAACCACGCATCCAAGACAATATTTACCACTGCACCGCTTACTAAGGCGGTTGTCGCTAATTTAAGATGGTCGTCGGCGCGAACAAAATAATACAGCACCATGGTAAGTAACTGGAGAATAAATACCCATCGAATAACTGAAAAATAGCTCTGAACTAAATCGACCATTGACTCTGGAACATTCAGTAAGCTGAAAAGTTGTGTTTCGAAAATCAGACTTAATAATGAAAAAAACAGGGTGATCAGCACTACGGCGATCAATGATTGACTAAAGATCTTTGAAGCGGAAGGTGTATCCTGTTCGCCAATAAACTTTCCTGCACTTACCGCGCCTCCGATCGCAATCATCAAAGCCACAGATATCATCAGCGTAAAGTAGGGCATTAATAGTGTAATCGCGGCTAGCGCATTAGCACCGACTGCATTACCGACAAAAATACCATCAACTAAACTTGCTGTTGTAATGGCAACGAGGCCAATAATAGAGGGCAGTACATAATAAAAAAAGGTACTAACTATACGTCCTGTTAATACAGGGCTAGTGCTTTGCATACAAAAATATCCTAATAGAACAACCGCTATTTTGAGCGAACTCAAAAGGGAAGTGTGAATAATATTGGCTGACTGTTAGCCCTGCTGGGTAGGTAACTCCCCTGTGGGTTTAGTCATAAAATGTGTTTAATGGGCGAGTTAACGTGAGTCTTTACATTTTAAGTAACCTGTATTTTTATAAATAGAAGAGGATAAAAAATACAGGTTTTATTTTTTATCCATAAAAATCAGATAGTAACGATACGCTTTATTTTTATGTTCTCCCAAAACTGGCGCCATGATATAAATATAAAAAATATATTGCAAACGATATTGATTCTTATTATTGTTAATAGAAGAGAAAATATTAAAGGATTGTACTGTGTCAAATAGCAAGGTGCTTATCATTGATGATGACGCCAAATTCAGTGAAAAATTATCTGCTGTATTACAAGATAACGGTTTTGATGTTGAGCAAAGTTATTCTAGTGAAGAGGGATTAATCGAAGCAAAAATGTCGCATTTTCAATTGATTATGGTGGCGACCATCTTACCTGCGTTAGATGGTTTTTTTGTATTAGAAAAGTTACGTAAACAAAGCGATATCCCGGTTATTATGCTGTGTAATCGAGATTGTGAGCAGTTGCGCCTTGAGGGCTACAGAAAGGGAGCAGATGATTATTTAGTTAAATCATTTAGTTTCACTGAGATAATGGTACGTATTCAAACTTTATTGAGACGTACTTTAGGTGTCCCTTTTAGTCAATCTGAGAAGCTAGAGTGCAACGGGTTAATGCTTCAAAAACGCGAGCAATTAGTGTGTTATGACAATAAAAATATCATTCTTACACCAATTGAATTTAGATTACTTTGGACCTTAGTCGACAGTCGCAAGCAAGTATTAAGTAAGCCCTATTTGTATCAAATTGTTTTAGATCGACCCTTTAAACCCTTTGATCGCACGCTAGATATGCACCTCAGTCGTATTCGTAAAAAGCTGGTGGAAATTGGCATGAATGGCGATTGTTTACGCACAATTCATGGCAAAGGTTACCGCTTTTCTTAGCCTAAGTGCTGATTTTGCCCAAATGGCTCTTTTACGAAAAACGTTATCTTTTTTATGGCTAGGGCAGATCCTCGCGAGAGGATCCTTCTCGTTTTTATTCATCGGTATGAATTAAAGTAATCGAGTTGAACTGGGTATTTAAGCGCTTTAGGGCGTAACGCTTGTACTTCTTTAATCACTTTTTCAGCAGGCCAACCAAAGGCTAAAAGAATCAAACCAATTACCAAACCAGTTCGACCTGAGCCACCTTTACAATGTACTGCAACGGTGCCTTTATTATGGATAACTTGCAGGATCTCTTCTTTATGTTGGTGCCACTTATCTTCAAATGCTTTTTCTGGCGCAGCATCATCTAAAATAGGCAGTTGTAACCATCTAATATCATGCTGTGCACATTGTTCTGGTAACGATTGTGCATTATTTTTATGACGCTCTTCATCAAACATTAACGTTAACAGCATGTTTGTGCCTGCCTTTTTTAATGTACTTATTGAGGCGTCTAATGAAGCATCTTTAGTGCCAGGGCAAGGGGTGAAAATAAGTTGAGCGCCATTCTCTAGTGTTAAAATATCGTAAGGGTGTATTTGCATGGTAATGTCCATTTTATTTAAACCAATGTTGTGTGCGATTAATGATAGCAACCAGTGAAAGCATGATCGGTACTTCGACTAAGACACCAACGACAGTGGCAAGTGCTGCGCCTGAGTGTAAGCCGAAGAGCGAAATAGCAACGGCTACTGCGAGCTCAAAGAAGTTAGAGGTACCAATTAAACTCGCTGGGCCTGCGATGTTATGAGCTAATTTCATCCATTTTGCGATGGCATAAGTGATAATGAAAATAGCAAACGTTTGAAGTGTGAGTGGAATGGCGATCAACAAGATGGTGAGTGGTTGGGCAATAATCGTTTCTGCTTGAAAACCAAAGAGTAAAGCGACAGTTGCTAATAAACCGATCATCGACCAAGGCTTCATTTTCTGCAGTAAAGACGGCAGCGCATCACTACCGCGTTTATTGAGTATTTTTCTGGTTAATACACCGGCAATTAACGGTAATAGAACATACAAAATGACAGAGTAGAGTAAGGTTTCCCAAGGCACCTGAATATCACTGACACCAAGTAAAAAGGCAGAAAGTGGGGCAAAGGCAAAAATCATAATGATATCGTTTACAGACACTTGAACTAGGGTGTAGTTAGGATCGCCTTTCGTAAGCTGTGACCAGACAAAAACCATGGCTGTACAGGGGGCAACACCGAGCAATATCATACCTGCAATATATTCTTGGGCAGAAGCTGGGTCTACAAAGTCGATAAAGAAAACACGGAAAAATAACCAGCCAATTGCGGCCATCGTAAAGGGCTTAATAAGCCAGTTAACGATCACGGTTAAAATAAGTCCCTTAGGGCTTTTACCTACATTTTTAATCGCTGAAAAGTCTATTTGTACCATCATTGGATAAATCATTACCCAGATACAAAGCGCAATCACAATATTGACATGCGCAATTTCTAAGTTAGCAATTTGTTGAAAAATAGCGGGTTGCCATAAGCCCAATAACACGCCTGTAGCGATACTTATTGCTACCCAGACAGAAAGATAACGTTCAAATATCCCCATCTTAATTTCCTTAATCATTAATGTATCAATTAGCCACAAATAGCGACTTTATTAGGGCGAGTTTGCATCTTTGCTAAACGCTGTAATGACTCGCTGATAAGCGAACAGTTGTTTTCTGTTGTTTGTGCGATGACGGATTTAGCCCATTGTGGTAACTCATAATTAATGCGATAAAATACCCATTGTCCATGCTTTCTTGTGCTGAGAATGTTTGCTTTTTTTAATACCGCGAGGTTACGTGAAACTTTCGGTTGGCTATCTTCTTGTAGCGCATGCATTAATTCACACACGCAAAGCTCACCATGGTAATGGGTGAGCATTAGCGTCTTTAAACGAATATCGTCGGTTAAACACTTATAAAAAGAGATCGGATCAAAAGTTGACTCTGTTTCTTTATTCGAATCTGATTTAGATACAATTAATAGAAACATAGATATGCGGCTATTTAATTCATTCAGTGTGCTTATAAAAGGGTTATCAGTTAAACGTGTTTTTGGATCTGGGAAATCCCAGGCTAATTGTTGTATGGCACCTGGATAATGCCGACATTCATTATTCGCTTTATCGCAAAGAGTGATCACGTAATCAAACTGCTTTCCTGAAAATTCACTGATGTTTTGTGATTTAAGATCTTTGCTTGATAAGCCAAAAACCTCAATTGCATTAAGCGCGCGCTCATCAATTTTTTCAGGGTGAGTGCCTGCACTATAAACCTCAAATTTATCAGCTGCCTTAAAGCGCAATAATGCTTCTGCCATTTGCGAGCGAGCAGAGTTGCCTGTACATAGGAATAGAACACTTATTTTTTTATTTTGGGACATAAAAACTCTCACAGGAATGTTATATTCGATATAGTGTATATATGTTTTGTTGTATGTTCAATGCGAAGGGGTAATTAAGTATATTAGCCACTATGGAACCCTTGAAATGCCAAGTGACAAGCATTGTTGATAACGAATAGCAGTGCTCTTTTATTATTTTCCGTGTAGGAAAGGTGAGCATGGCGAGTTTAAAAAAATGTTGGTCACTATTCTTTTTTACAGTGGCGAGAGCGACGGTCAACACACAGAAATTGCAATGTTAAATTGGCTCGTAATAGGTCCTTTGATGTTATGGGTTTCATAGGTACAAAATTGAATTTTTTTTATTATTAAGCTATCCAGTGGCAATGCATTGGATTTTCCTGCCACGGTTTCTAGGTTATCGATAGTCACCTCCTTTGCATAGTAGCCGAGGGTAATGTGCGGTTCGAAAACATGCGAATCATCGCCCTGAGAAATAGAGTGAAGCAATTTTCTTATTTTTGACACGCCATTCTTTGCAGAGTAAACGCTAACAATCGGACAGTGTGCATAGGAAGCGACACCCCGCCAGCAAAGTTCAATGTTGTTATCATTAGCGCGGTGTAATAATCTCATTTGGCGCTCAACGGTTTTCCATTTATCCGAGTCCATAAGCCCAACTGTTGCAATCGTGACATGGAAGAAGCGTTGATAGTTAGCTTGAAGGTGGGGACGAAAGGCTGATTCCAGCTTATTCAAGCGTTCAAGCCAAGCACCATCTTCAATTTTGATGCACCAAAAGCCATAGTCTTTCACACCTCGATGCCACTCTACATGGTCAATATCCGCAAGCACTTTAGTTGTTACAGCGTCTGTTAAGTGTTCCATTTTATATCTTATAAAAGTATGAATGGTGCAGTATTACATATTGTTCTGGCTAAGTATTCTTGATGGCCTAGGGTCTGTTGACCTTTCGAGTTTATTTTTGCAACACGCTCTGACCTTGCTCTATTTGACTACGTCAAACAGTACGCAAGACAAAACTAAAAGACGTTTTGCTATCTGTTAGATGAAATTCGCTTAGAATGACTAAGCCACATTCCGTCTTTCTTGCTCAAAACGCGTTGTGTTGAACAAAATTTAAAGGGCAAAGATCAACAGACCCTAGCACATTACTTTTCACACTTAATAAGCAAAATCAGAAAGGTGACTTTCCTCAATTATCTGTTGTAGTTTTTTAAGGTCACTCTTTGTATTTTTTATTAATTCTCGATTGAAAATAAAGGCGGGGACGTTACCTGCGGGGTCTATCCATGTTTGGTATTGGACCTCTAACACTGAATCAGACAGTTCACGTAACTGCCACTTGGACTCTACTGCCTGCAGCCGTAAATAATCTTCGTTTTCTGGCACCCTATCACTACAGGAATAAATATTAATGATTGTTAATGAGTCTTCAAAGGCGGTCTCAACACATGTAATTAATTCTCTATCGCGAAAGGGCCAAGGGCTATTAAGCAGGGTTCTTAGCAAGTATTGGTGGTTGTTATATACGGCTAATACTTGTAAGTCTTCTACGCGGGTTAACCATTGTGAAGTTTTATCAATATCAGATAACACTCTAAAAACCAGCGCGCGTGATTGATTGGTCT
The DNA here is from genome assembly GCF_002835465.1 of Psychromonas sp. psych-6C06. Classification (NCBI taxonomy): domain Bacteria; kingdom Pseudomonadati; phylum Pseudomonadota; class Gammaproteobacteria; order Alteromonadales; family Psychromonadaceae; genus Psychromonas; species Psychromonas sp. psych-6C06. The sequence goes on from NZ_PIZM01000006.1 coordinate 204,340, forward strand.
GAAAGCGCGCCTCTACTTGTTTAAAGTGACTGTGTGCAAGTTCGTTTAATTGTATCTCTATAGTCGATTCAGGAGGGGGTGATGTAGCAGGTTTAGGATCATTTACCAGTACGCAAGCCGATAAGAATAAACAACCCACAGAGATGAGATAGGCTCTTAATATTTTTAAATTTATCATCGATGTTCAACCCCAAGGTTTTAAAGTAACCATAGTTTAAAACACAGCAGGTCGCTGTGTTTTATTCAATACGTAACAAAGCAATAAACGGGGTGTTATTGTTAAGCATTTAGTTTGAGCATGGGCAATTTTAAAAAAACATCTCAGAATAAACTTAAAAGGTGACTATATCTCTGAATAATATAGTTAAATCGTTATACCTTAGAAAACCTCGCTTGGTGAGGCGTTAATTCACTACCACTTGCTTGTATAATTGGCGTATATAAATCAGGTCTTCGCCCTCGAATCCAACGCCTTCCAGTACACATATCAAGGGTTTTTGCTTCCAGTTTGGCAACAATAATATCGTCTTCGACACTTGTAGGCTTAGCTATCTAAATAAGTGAAAGAGAAGGGGATACTTGAGAAAAAACTACTGCGCTTTAGTGGTCTCTTTTTATCACGGCTTCATCGCATTGCTCATCTTTAGGTGTTACCTCTGGTATTTAACAATGTGTAACAGTTGTAAAACTAGTTTTCTTCAACAATATAAATAATCATAATGCAAATGATTATCATTTGGTTTGGTGCGTTGTTGTCACGACTCTATGCAAATGGAAGAGGTGATGACAGGTTTATCTTTGTATTCTTTTTCCTCCATTAACAACAATAGGCACTTAAGAGCTGAACTTATTCAGTTTCTTCGACCATGTTATCAAATACACCACGCTATTTTGCAATGGTTACATTTGTCAGTGTTAAGGAAGATTGAACTATATGGACGCTAAGATTAATAAAATTAAGTCATGGAATATTCACTCAGCAAGAAAAACCTATGGTGTGAAAGACTGGAGTAATGGCTACTTTGACATAAATGAGCAAGGTGATGTGGCTATTATGGATCCACAACATAGTGAGAGCAACGCTGTTCCGCTAATGAAAATAATTGAAGGGATGCAAGACAGAGAGCTTCAGATGCCAGTGCTGTTGCGCATTGAGAACATTCTTGATCAAAGCATTAGCGACTTAAACGAAACCTTTCGCCGTGTCATTAAGCGGGTTGGTTACGATAACGAGTATCGTGGTGTTTATCCGATAAAGGTTAATCAGCAGGCGCAGATAGTTGAAGAAATTGCGCATTTTGGCTCTCGTTATCAACACGGGTTTGAAGTTGGTAGTAAGGCGGAAATGATTGCTGCTTTATCGACCTTAGAAAATATCGACAGCATGATTATTTGTAATGGTTACAAGGATCAAGAGTTTATTGAGTTAGGGCTTGAAGCTACTAAACTCGGCTATAAATGTGTTTTTGTGGTTGAAACTTTAACTGAGTTACCCATTATTGTTGAACGCAGTCGCGCATTAAATATTCGTCCCCATATTGGTGTACGTGTCAAAATGACCTCCAAAATTAGTGGTCATTGGGGGGCAACAAGTGGCGAGCGAAGCGTCTTTGGTCTGTCATCCAGACAGCTTATTGAGGCGGTTGATTACTTAAAAGAAACTCAATTTCTAGATTGTTTACAGTTATTACATTGCCACCTTGGCTCGCAAATTCCTAATATTCGCGATATCCGTATGGGGGTTGTCGAGGCGTGTCGATATTATGCAGACCTTTGCAAAGAGGGAGCAGCACTAGCGTATATCGATTTAGGTGGTGGCCTCGCAGTTGATTATACCGGTAAGCAATCAAGTAGCGACCAAAGTCGTAACTATACGCTGGAAGAGTATTGTGAAGATATTGTCGATACAATCAAAAGCACACTCGACGAAGCCAATTTACCTCACCCCACTATTGTCACAGAATCTGGTCGTGCGACCGTCGCTTACACCTCTGTGTTGCTTTTTAATGTACTCGATGTGAACCGTTTTGATGCTTCTGCTGTGCCTGATGAAGTGGCTAGCGAGCATGAGCTACTTAAAAATATGCGTGAAGTGATCGGTTATTTGAAGCCACAACGATTACAAGAGTGTTATAACGATGCAGTTTATTACCGTGATGAAGTACGAGAGCTATTTAAGCGAGGTCACATTGATTTACGCATGCGCTCGATTGCTGAAAACTTATACCTAACAATCTTGCATAGCATTAAAGATATGCTTGCAGATATGCCCCGAGTACCTGAAGAATTAGCTGCAATAACCGCGTCTTTGGCTGATATCTATTACGGTAATTTTAGTCTATTTCAATCCTTGCCTGACAGTTGGGCGATTGACCAACTGTTCCCTATTATGCCTATTCACCGCTTAGATGAAGAGCCAACAAGGCGCTCTATTTTGGCAGATATTACCTGTGATTGTGATGGCAAGATTGAACGTTTTGTTGTTGACCAGCAAATTGAAAATACCTTGCCGCTACATGCCCCTAAATTAAATGAAGAGTATTACCTTGGCGTCTTTTTAGTCGGCGCATACCAAGAAACGCTGGGTGATTTACACAATCTATTTGGCGATACCAATGTAGTCAGTGTGCGTTTGAATGCTGACTCTAGCTTTGAATTTGTCAAAGAGGTCCATGGCGACAGTATTGCTGATGTGTTGAGTTATGTGGAATATCAACCACGTGAAATGCAGATGCGTTTCCGTAATAAAGTAGAGGCTGCAGTAAAAGAGGAGCGAATTACTGCCAAAGAGCGACAGCAAATGATGAATACCTTTAATGCCAGCCTGCAGGGGTACACCTATTACGAAAAAGAAACCATTGCAGAACAGCAAAGTCGCATTGCAGTGTAGTCAAAATAACAAATAAAGCAGTTGCTTAACCTAGGTTTATAGCTATTAGTTTGAATGAATAATGGAGTTAAAAAATGAATAAAATCCTGATTATTGGTGCAGGTGGAGTAGGCCAAGTTGTCGCGCAAAAATGTGCGCAAGTATCAGAAGTCTTTAAAGAGATTACCCTCGCCAGTAGAACAGAATCTAAATGTATCGCGATTGCTAAACAAGTAAAGAAAAGTACTGGAATCGATATTGCGACGGCACAAGTCGATGCGGATAATGTTGAAGAATTAGTGGCATTATTGAATCGACTTAATGTGGATTTGGTGATCAACGTAGCACTGCCTTATCAAGACCTAACTATCATGGATGCCTGTTTAATTGCCAAGGTGCATTACATGGATACTGCAAACTATGAACCGTTAGATAGTGCTAAATTTGAGTATTCATGGCAGTGGGCTTACCAAGAAAAATTTAGCAAGGCTGGTCTAATGGCATTGCTCGGTTCGGGGTTTGATCCCGGTGCAACCAACATGTTTACTGCCTACGCAGCGAAACACTATTTTGATGAGATACATACGCTCGATATTATCGATGTGAATGGCGGAGATCATGGTTATCCATTTGCGACGAATTTTAACCCTGAGATTAATATTCGTGAAGTGACGGCGGCATGTCGCCATTGGGAAGAAGGAAAATTTGTTGAAAGCGATGCCTTATCAACAAGTCAAAGGTTCACCTGCCCAGATAACGTTGGAAGCTTTGATATTTACCGTATGTACCATGAAGAGTTAGAGTCGTTAACAAAGCATTACCCAAGCTTAAAAAAGGCACAGTTTTGGATGAGTTTTGGTGAAAGCTATTTAAAACACCTAGAGGTGCTTGGCAATGTAGGCATAACTGCGATTGAACCTATCCAGTTTCAAGGTCAAGAAATCGTGCCTATTCAGTTTTTAAAGGCACTGTTACCAGACCCTTCAACATTAGGGCCTCGCACGAAAGGAAAAACCTGTATTGGCTGTGTTGTAACCGGGATTAAAGCAGGTAAAGAGAAAACTGTTTATGTTTATAACATCAAAGATCATCAACACTGTTACCAAGAAGTTGGTTCGCAAGCTATCTCCTATACAACAGGTGTCCCAGCGATGATTGGTGCCAAAATGATACTGCAAGGAAAATGGCTCAAAGCGGGAGTTTGGAACATTGAGCAACTAAATCCCGATCCCTTCATGGAAGCAATGAATGAATATGGTTTGCCGTGGAAAGTGATTGAAAACCCTCAGTTTGATTTAATGAAGTAATGACATGATAAAAAGTAATCCCTTTTTAAATTTTGACTGCACGCGCGTTCCTTCTCCATGTTATGTTGTGGATGAAGTTGCAGTGGAAGCGAACCTTAAAGTTTTGGCGCGTGTGAAAAATGAGTCTGGTGCAAAAATATTATTAGCACTAAAAGCATTTTCTATGTTTAGTTTAGCGCCATTGATCAACCAATATTTATCCGGTGTGTGTGCCAGTGGTTTATATGAAGCACGTCTTGGAGCTGAAGAGTTTGAAGGGGAAGTACACACCTACAGCGCTGCTTTTAAAGAGCCAGAGTTAAGTGAAGTTCTTACTCTATCAGATCATGTGGTGTTTAATTCATTTAATCAATGGCAACGCTTTCAACCTTTATTGCAAAAAAGTCGCGTTAAGCGTGCAGGTATACAATTCGGTCTACGCGTTAATCCGATGCACTCAGAGGGAGCAACTGCACTTTATGACCCCTGTGCACCAGGCTCAAGATTAGGCATTCCATTCAGTGCATTTAAAGGACAATCTCTAACAGGGATAAGTGGCCTCCACTTTCATACGTTATGTGAACAAGGTTTTGAACCTTTAGCGCGCACCTTAGATGTCATCGAACAACAGTTTGCCAATATCCTTCCAAGATTGGAGTGGGTTAATTTTGGTGGAGGGCATCATATTACCGAACAGGGTTATGATGTTGATGCGCTAATTTTGCGTATTAAAGCCTTCCAAAAGAAATATAACTTGCAGGTTTATTTAGAGCCTGGAGAAGCCATTGCAATCCATAGTGGCGTATTGGTTTCTGAGGTCTTAGATATTACCCAAAATGACGGGGATATTGCCATTCTCGATACATCGGCAACATGCCATATGCCCGATACAATAGAGATGCCGTATCGCGCGGAAGTGCTTAATAGCGCAGGTAAAGGCGAAAAAAATTATGATTTTCGTTTAGGGGGGCAGACTTGTCTTGCTGGCGATGTCATGGGCGATTATTCTTTTGATTTACCATTGCGTGTCGGTCAGCGCCTTATGTTTGATGATATGTCGCATTATACAATGGTAAAAACAACAACCTTTAATGGCATTGGCTTGCCGGCCATCGCTCTGTGGAACTCTAACAGTAATGCGCTGAAAATAGTGCGTGAGTTTGGATATCGTGACTTTAAAGATCGATTATCATGAATGACTCATTCAACATTGCTTTATTCACTTTCTCTATTTTTAGATGTTATGTGGGTTAGTTCATTTGTTAAATAGATGTTTTTTTATAGGTTAAATCATCACTTCCTAATTCAAAAAACGATGAAACTTGCATTGAGCTTAAGTATTTTTCTTTGCATTTTAATTAATAAATAGGCTTTGTCAGTGCAAGGCTCGCTGTTATTTCATCTTTTTAAATGTAACAAATGTAAAAGTCATTTACCTGTCGTTAATAATCATTATCATTCGCAACCAAGGAAATGATAATTATTATCATTAATGAAAATGAAATGGAGACAACAGTGATTAAAGCAAATATCTTCAAACTTACACCAGTTGCAGTAAGTTTGTTATTCCTCGCGAACCCAGCCTATTCTGAAGAAGATGTTGAAGTAGTAAAAGTGGTTGGTAATACCACTGAAGTGACTGATGCATATATTGATGCGAGCGAACTAGATAAAAGCATGGCACAGGATCTCAATGATGTTTTCCGTAAGCAAGCGGAAGTCAGTGTCGGTGGAACAACTGCGGTATCGCAAAAGGTTTATATCCGCGGTATTGAAGATACCATGATCAACATTTCGATTGATGGTGCTGAGCAATCAAGCAGTCTTTATCATCACCAAGGTAGCCTATCGATTGAGCCTGAATTACTAAAGCAAGTTGAAGTCAGTGCTGGTGCCGGTAGAGCAACCGATGGCTTTGGTGCAATAGGTGGTGCGATTAAATTTAAAACCAAAGATGCACATGACTTATTAAAACAGGGTGATAAATTTGGTGCGATCACCAAAGCCGGTTACTACAGCAATACAAACGGCTATAAAGTATCTGCAAGCTTTTTTGGTGAAGTCACTGAAGGGCTAGGTTTATTAGGATCTATTTCTGGTTTAGCTAATGATAACTATGTCGATGGTAACGGCGATGAACAAGCCTACACCGAGAGTGATCAATTATCGGGGTTATTAAAGTTATCTGGGCAGTTAAATGATAACAACTATGTCTCGCTTTCATTAGATATGCGTAACGACAGTGGTGAGCGTTTACATCGTCCACAATGGGCTGAAACACCACGAAATCCTGCTTTTGATCAGTCATTTACACGTCAAACTATCTCATTAAATCATGCTTATACAGGCAATGACTTTTTGAACCTTGATAGCACGCTTTATTACACAAGTGCAGGATTGTTACATGATGAGCATCCTAGATTCGGTAAAAGTGATGGAAGCATTGATACCTACGGACTTAAGTTTCAAAACCAGAGTGATTTTTCATCTAACCAGCTAGTTTACGGTATTGAATTCAAGAGTGATAACAGTAGTTTCCACAATGCTGCTGATGGCGGAGAAACAACAGAAGAAGGTTCGATGGCTGCTGTGTTTGTTCAAGATGATTGGCGTATTACTCAACAGTTAGTATTAACTGCGGGTGCCCGTTATGATTGGTATCAGCTTAAAGATAACTTAGAACAAGATTTCGACTCTAGTGGTTTCAGTCCAAATGTCGGTTTGAATTATTCATTAATCGACGGTTTAGATCTGTTTGTAAGCCATGCCCAAGCTTTCCGTGGTCCGCAAGTTAAAGAGCTATACGTTATTTATAAGAAAAATGATGCCGATCTTAAGGGTGAAAAAGCACAAAATAATGAAGTTGGATTTAGTTACCAACATGCGAACTTCATTGCTGGCGCAAATTACTTCAATAGTACAATCAAAGACACCATTGCTTACTCTTATGATTCACGCAACATTACCAATGTAGGTGAGTTAACAACTACCGGTTTTAATGTATTTGCTGGGTATAATACCGATCTCCTCGCTGCGAGCTTGAATTACAACCAATCAAATCCTGAGCTAAATGGTGAAGCACTTACCGATGACAGTACAAGTTTAGGTACCTCAATGGGTGATAAGTGGATATTAGACCTGACTTACTTTGCTAGTGAGACACTGGATATGGGCTGGACAGCTACTTTTGTTGAACGATACGATGATGTTGATACATCGATTAACCCAGAAAAACCAGGTTATGGCGTCCATGATATTTATGCACAGTGGTTACCTGTTGAAGATCTTACTGTCACGCTTTCTGTGAAAAACTTATTTGATAAGTACTACAAAGATCATGCTTCTTACTCAGAGTATATCGGTTCTCCGCTTGCGATCGGCGGTGCAAACCCTGGGCGTGATTTTAGAATAAATGTTGCGTACAACTTTTAAGTGAATGTGGATGTTTAATAACAAAGTGACGAAGTGGTTAGTGGCATCTTTCTTTGCCATGAGCCACCTCTGTTTTGCGCAAGCGATAACTGTGTCTCACCCATTGGGTGAGACACAGTTAAAAGCAACACCAAAGCGTGTTGTGGTGCTTGGAATGGACAGTTTAGATAGCCTCGATGCCTTAGGTATTGAACCGATAGGTGTGGTTAAATCACCCGCACCCACTTATTTAAAAAAATATCAAAGCGAAAAATATAAATCGGTGGGCACATTATTTGAGCCTGATTTTGAAGCCATTTATACGCTCAAGCCCGACTTAATTATTGTTAGTAATCGCAGTTCATTATCGTTTGATGCTTTATCTAAGATTGCACCGACAGTGTCGTATATGGCCGACCCTGCTGATTTTTGGAAAACAACAACCGCTTCATGGCGAATGTTAGCCACAATATTTGCTAAACAAGCACAAGTTGAAGCGTTAATTGCACAACAAAAATCCGCTATCGATGCGATTAAACAACGTAATCAAGCCGATGATGCTAAAGCATTAGTGGTGATGAGAAACGGCACCAACTTAACTACATTTGGGGCGATGTCGCGCTATGGTGTTATTTTCGATTTGTTTGGTTTTAAAGAAGCGTTGAGCAACGATACGCGATATCAACATGGTGATTTAATTAGCTTTGAGTATATCACTCAGGTAGATCCGCAATACATGTTAGTGCTCGATAGAGATACGGCTATTGGACATGCGAATAAGTCTGCAAAGGAAAGCTTCAATAATCCATTGATCAATAAGCTCTCTGTGTACAAAGATGATCACATCCATTATTTGAATTCACATGCTTGGTACATTTCGGCAAGTGGCATTCAAGCAACGCAACTGATGATTGATGATATGAATGCTATTAATGGTAATGGCGAAAAATAATGATCGAGACATCCGTGGTGATTGATTCATGAAGATGTTTTATCTGAGCATTGCTTTAGTTATGTTAAGTGTTGCATCTTTATTCGTTGGGGTCAGTGAGTTATCGATTACGGCATTAATAAATAATGAGCATAACGCACGAGACCTGCTGTTCAGTAGCAGAGTACCGCGTTTACTGGCAATTTTATTGGCAGGTGCTGGGTTAAGCCTTGCTGGGCTTGTGATGCAGCAGATAAGCCAAAATAAATTTGCAGCCCCCTCTACGGCAGGGACAGTCGAGTGTGCAATGCTTGGCTATGTTTTAAGTCTGGTGCTTTTAGGTGACGGTGGTTCGCTATGGTTACCTTTTGTCTGTGGCATTATTGGCACCTTTATCTTCATTAAATTGATCCAATCTATTCAATTTAAAAACGCGGTATTTGTGCCGTTAATCGGTATTATCTGGGGTAACATTGTTGAGTCACTAGTGACCTTTATTGCTTATAAGTATGATCTCTTACAAAACCTCTCAGGATGGACAACGGCTAATTTTGCTAACCTATTGCAGGGCGACTATGAGTTGCTTTACCTCGCTATCCCGATTGCCATTTTTATCTATTTGTATGCAGCGCGTATCTCTGCCGTGGGTATTGGCAAAAACTTCGCCATTAATCTTGGCTTAAATTATCAAAAAGTGCTCATGATAGGCGTGGTATTAGTCTCTGTGATGGCTGTCACCGTGGTGATGATTGTCGGGCAACTGCCTTTTTTAGGGCTCATTATTCCTAACATCGTTTCCTATTTTAATGGTGATGACTTGAAAAAGAATATCCCGCTAACGGCTGCATTAGGTGCTGTTGTAGTGCTCGTTTGTGACCTGTTAAGTCGAGTATTGATATTCCCCTATGAACTACTCATTTCAATGATCATCAGTGTACTTGGTGGCGTGGTGTTTATCTATTTCTTAGTAAAAAGAGAAGCACATGACCGATAAGCAAAAAATAATTTTATTGTGCGCCATAAGCCTCAGCTTTTTAGTGTTGTTATTAGGAACAGGCCTAACACTTGATAACTATGCCTTTTTCTTATCGCTGCGTATTCCGAAGGTGATTGCCATTGTGCTGGCAGCTGTCGCTATTGCGTTATCGTCATTGGCATTTCAAACGATTACCAGTAATCGCATACTCACCCCAAGTGTTATGGGATTCGATGCGTTATATCTGCTAACACAAGTACTGATTGTATTTGTGGTGGGTAGCGTGAGTGTTTTATATATCAACCCTTATATTAATTTTATCGTGTGTGCGTTGACCATGGTGCTTTTTTCTTTGGCACTTTTTCACTTCTATTTTCGCGCAGGCAACCATAATTTACTGGTTTTATTGTTACTTGGCATCATACTTGGTCAAGTGTTTTCCAACTTAACATCAATGCTGGCGATGATGCTTTCCCCGAATGATTTTGCTTCGCTACAGGCGAATATGTTTGCCAGCTTTAATCACGTTAAAGTCGAGTTAATTTATATTTGTGCACCTGTTATTACCTTTGCCGCCTATTCTCTTTTTAAAATGCATCAAACGCTCAATGTGCTATGGCTAAATCATGATAATGCCACCAGTTTAGGGGTTAACGTTCTCGCTACCAACCGTAAAGTATTGTTATTGAGTACCTTACTGATTGCTGTTTCCACCGCGTTGGTCGGCCCTATTTTATTCTTCGGTTTTTTGGTCACTAACCTCACGCGAGAATGGATACAAAGTTACCATCACCGTACGTTATTTATCGCCTGTGTATTAATTGCTACCTGCACATTATTGATCGGACAATTTTTTATCGAGCATCTGTTTGAACTTCAAACAACGCTGAGTGTGGTCATTAACTTTATTGGTGGGGTTTATTTCCTGCGTATATTATTAAAAAAACAGATCTTGTAGGTGCGAAGTGATTAAAGTTAAACAGTTAAATAAAATGTTTTCAGAACAAGCCGTGGTAAAAAATACCACGGTTAATTTTGAAAAAAACAGAGTAACCTCAATTATCGGGCCTAATGGGGCGGGTAAAAGCACCTTATTATCGATGATCAGTCGCTTACTTGAAAAAGATTCAGGTTCAATCTGCATTGATGGACAAGCATTAGAAGAATGGGCAACAGAACTGTTGGCTAAAAAGTTGGCTGTGTTAAGGCAAGCTAACAATGTCACCATGCGTTTTACGGTCAAAGAGTTGATCTCTTTTGGACGTTTTCCTCACTCTAAAGGAAAATTAACGGCGGATGATCATCAGGTGATTGATAATGCGATTAACTATCTCGACTTAACGGATATTCAAGATCGTTATCTAGATAAATTAAGTGGCGGGCAAAGACAATTAGCGTTTATTGCCATGGTGATGGCGCAGGATACCGATTACATTTTGCTAGATGAACCGTTAAATAATTTAGATATTAAACACTCACTGCAAATCATGCGTAATATTCGAAGGCTCGCCTACGAACTTAAAAAGTCTGTGATTATTGTTATTCATGACATCAACTTTGCAGCCAGCTATTCGGATCGTATTATCGCCATGAAAAAAGGTGAAGTAGTGATTGATGGCAGTACTGAAGAGGTTATTAATACCACCGTACTAGAGAGCATATATGAAACCCCTTTTACGGTAATAGAGCAAAATGGCAAACGTATTTGTACCTATTATTAATAGCGCGATAACCTGTAGATAAGATACGTTATTATTTTTCAGGTTATCGATATAACACTTTGTTTTTTTAGTGGTTTAAAAACCACTACCAAGACTAATGTAAAAAGCACTCTCTTCTTCACTAAATGCGATATCTGCACCAATACTTAAGCCATAACGACGTGCTATTTTATAGCGAAAACCCGTCCCATAGCCAGCAGCTAAATCTTCATGATTCTGCTCCCCTTTGTCTAATGCGCGGCCAACACCATAGAAAGCAGAAATGTTCCAACGCGGTGTGATGTCATAGGTTACTTGACCTTGCACTGTTTGAATTTCATCTCCCTGAAAACGGTAAGCCGAAATACCGCGTAAATCCACATAGGGTTTAACTGTCGGTGGCAAGATAATGTCATTGCTATCAAAGTTCTGATAATTACCAGCAAAAGCTACGGTCCAATTTTGGGCAACTGGGATATATACTTCAGCATTAATATTGAGGTTATTGTAATTGTGGTCACTGCCGATCGCTTCGTTATAAACCATATATTCGGCACTCACTTGATAACCTTCACTTGGATAGAAAAAATTATTTCGAGTATCGTAATCGGCTAATAAGCCTAAACCAGAGCTGACCGTTTCAGTACCAATGGTGTAATCCAACAAGTCATTAAGTACTTTGCTATCGGTTTCTACCTTGGATTTTGATGCAACTTGTTTTATTCCTAGCATTAAAGGGGTATCTGCAATTCGTACTTGTAACTTTTGCATCATGACGATCCCCGATGTCTTTGTACCAAATGAAAGGGTTTTATCAATGGGAGCAATGGGCCCAAACCCAGGAAATGAGAGGTCTTTGTAAATATTCAGATTTGCTACGCCAACACCTGCTCCACCTAAGTATCGAATTCGATCTTTAAGCCAAGAATGTTGGTGTCCTGCAAAAGCAAACCAAGTACCATTTTCAGTGCCGCCAGCACCGACTAAGGTAATAGCAGACGGCATTAAACGCGCTCCCCCATCTCGTGCATTCAGAGCAGCTTCTTTTCTTACTTTTTTCTCTTCCTCTGTTTCGTGTAAAAACAGACCTGCGATGCCTCCACCATAACCAACAGCTGGTTCGGTAATGATGATTGGTATCGGTAAAAAGCCGGTAGCATTTTCGGCGATGTGGTGACCAAGATCTAACTGGTTGTCTTCTTCATCAAAAAATGAAGCAAATGGTGTAGTTGAGTACAAACATGATAGTAAACCTATCATAGTGGCTGTTAATCTAGTTTTCATAGGGCTCTACTTTAATATTTAACGGTAAATTGTTGTAATACCAATCGAATTAAGTATGTGATCTAAATTTTGCGCAGGAAAAGTGGCTTAACTCAAGGCGAAACTTGACGTAAATGGTGTTCCTTTTACGAAAGTTTCAACGAAGAGGTAAGTTGCTTTAAGCAGTAAAATAGACCCGCTATTTATTTCGTTTGGTATAAGTTTTGTTGCTGGTGAAGTTAATTACATGGGCAATTCTGTTTGCCATAATTCGCCTGCCACCACCTTGTTATATCCATATTGATAAATGACTTTCATATAGTGGCTATCAAAGAGGTCTCGACTCTTTTTTTGGTCAGAAAAATCTTTGTCGATATAGGCAAATTGCATGTCAATATTTTCAATTTCACTGAGGTATTTCATACGGTAGATATCACCACGGGCTTGCAGTGTGGTTAAGCTAGATAAGCTTTTAGTAATCAGAGGGATACCTTTATCAGCAACCGCTTGATAGGAGGATTTCAGTTTACCATTTCGAATAACATCTAATCGAGGTGACCGTGTCAGACCTAATGATTGTGATAGTTTATAGTAATCAAAGTTTGCTGGATTAAAGAACACCTGTGTCGCTAGCCCACCATCAACGTGCATCTCTTCAAGTTGTTCATTATTGTCATTTACATCGAAAAATTGCGGTGGAAATACCCCCGGAATAGCGGTTGTGGCTGCTAACACTTGATGGATTAATAATACGCGCTGTGGCAACTCGCTATTGGCGATAGCGCCGATATTCCATACCATTAACTCTCCTGAATCAAAATGCGTAGTACCAATAAACAAACGTTTTCCGTTACGGTGTTGCGCTGCGATCTCCTCAATCATCTGATCAGAATAAGTATTTTTAATAAAGGTAAGCATTTTATCTTTTTGACTAAATGCGTCTTTAGTTAAGGCATTTATAAAATTCTTTTTACCGATCAATGTCTTGTCATTAATATTTAGTATCACAGAAGGTAATGCCTCTAGTGTTTCCCCGCCCACAAACACAAAGGGTGCGAGTAGCCCGCCGACACTAATACCGGTAATAACTGAATAATCCGGAAGTTGCCCTTTTTCATGTAGCCCTACTAATACACCTGCACCAAATGCACCATTGGCGCCTCCACCTGATAAAGCCAGGATAGAAAACTGTGTTTGATGATCAACATGAAGGTTGGTAGTACGACTGTTTTGATACAAAAAATCAGGTTGTTGTGATGCCCAAAAGCGAATTGGCTCACCTTGATTTTGATCATGCAAGATGGTTGCGTGTTGATAGTTCTGTTCAGTTGTTCTCTGCTCAATACGATGTTGAGTGCTACATGCAACAACCAGTAGCGACATCGATATAATCAAAAGGTGATTGATTTTTTTCATTACATTTTTCCCAGTGTTTTGTGGTTATCGATAACGACTTAGTCATCATTTACTGGGCAGATATTAATCAACTTTTTGTGGGTTATTGAATCTCTATTGTAGGATCTTATCCATCATCTTTAAAAATAGTCGCTGATATATCAGATGAGGACATTAATATTCTTTTCATTTGATATTTAAATGTCCTTTGTAGGGTGACGTCCTACACATGCGATTCAATTAATCTGTAAATACCTCGTATTCTCCTCATCACTTACCACTTCCGAGTGAAATCATTCGCGAGTAACTAGTGGAAAAAGCATTTAACTATATGTCCTAGATAACCTTATTTAGGTGGGTAAACGATAAGTGGAAAATAACATGGCATTTATAAAATATATCAAAACTTCTGCAATAAAACATTCAGCTTCAGCAATGATGGTTTCAGTGATGTTAGCCTGCTCAAGTAATGTGTTTGCAGAAACAACTTATTATGAAGAAAAAGGTTCAAATTTAATTGAAGCCAAATCTATTTTTGCAAAATATGGCATTGATAATGACTTACCTAAGCTTGGTGTTAGCTCATTAGTTCAGGGGGAACACTTGGTTGAACACGTACAGCGAGAAATTGATGTTGATGGAGAAAAGCACCTATCTCAAGTCTTTTTGATTAAAAAAACAGACGATAAAGGCAATATCGATTTACGTATTAAATATGACAGCGATAACCTAGATAACAATGAAAATGTCATTAATGAAATTGAAAAAAGTACGCGAATTCAATACCGCTTGCGTAACTGGGCGCAAAGTTATGATCCTACTTCGGTCAAAGCGATTGATAAAGGGAATGGTGAAGTTGAGGTTAGCTTTAATTACTCTAAATATGGATTACCTCAAGACATCGCATATTTTCGTTTCTTAAGTGTTGTCATTAAAATCGTTGATGGCCAACCAAAAAATATGATTATCACCAATAACAAAGCGTTTAAATTAAATGCTTATCAGGTTGAAAGCTACCGCCAGAAAATCACCTTCAGTACCTTAAAAAGTGGCAAATTAATTATCCATGAAAAGTATCTCGAGATGAAAGGCCGTAAAAAAAATAAGCCCGCTATTTTGACTGAAACCATCAAGCCAGTTGCTTTTTATGGAAATACTCATGAGATTGAAATATTAGATGAAGAGCGTCTTTCACAAATATCTGATCCGCGTTTACATGAAGAAAAAGTTGAAGTTAACAGAGTGTTTCCACTTATGGGCGACATGGTCAGACAGCAAGGGATCGACTTACCATTACCCTTCGGATTATCTGTCACTTATCGAAAGCAAGATATGAGTATACCAACTAATGACTTTGTTATCGGTGGAGTGCGTTTAAATGAGTTTTTTGATCCCAATGATACCTTTGCCAATGTTACTGCTGAAGCACTGACTTTACGTGGAGATGTCAACATTTTACCGTTTTGGAATACCTTCGGTTACTTCGGGAAAATTAATGTCGATGCCAATGTGGATGCTTCTTATACCGGCGAACCGGGACAAATCATTAAAGATAAATTGAATAATAAACTTGATGGTTTAGGGGATGCTTTTTGTAAAGGAGTATCGGTCTTATGTGATAAAGGACGCCTAGATGTGCCTTTGCACTTAGAGTACGACCTAATCGGGTTGGGCACAACATTATCAGTAGGTTACAAAGAATTTTTTGCTTCATTAACAGCTACCTACTCAAAAACGAGATTAGAAGGCTCGGATAATTGGGGAGATGGATTACTAACAGCTCAACCGATGCTTGGTTATCAATTAGTAGATTACCGTGCACAACTTATTGTTGGTGCGGAATACCAAGGCCTTAAAAATCGTATGCAAGGCACTGTTATCACTGGTGATATTGAATTCGATTATGACGTGGGTGTGGACTTAAACAGTTGGGCATATTTGGTTGGTTTTAACAAACAAATCGGCAAGCACTACAACATAACAGTGTTGTATAACAAGGGTGAAACTCGTGATTCATTGACTTTAAACCTAGGTTATCGCTTCTAATTTAGAAGGGGGGCCTGCGGTTAATTATCGCGTTGACAGATCATGTAGGAGTTGATCCTACAGATGTGATTATCTGTTTTTTGTTCGGCCTTATAACATGTACTCAACTTAATTCGACTCACCTTTGTGAATAATTATATTTTTGATGTGGATACTTTTATGACTTTTTTTACTCGTTCTTTATTAGCACTTGTTATTAGCTCTTTTGTTGTGGGGTGTGGTAACGAAGTAGAGCCAACCGTCCCTATGCCAGAAAAACCACCGGTGATTGAGCCTGAGCCTGCACGGCAAGAAATATTTCAAATTGGCAATGTAGAAGTGCTTGGTACTGTTGAATCTGTACTCATTAATGACCAGATGGGGAGCCAAAAATTGGTTAGCATTGATACCTTCAAAGGGATTCAATTTGCTACTCAGTCTCGTTTTCAACATAGCAAATACGTAACTATGGAAGAGACCCTTAATAGCGATGGTCAAGTAGATGCAACCAATTACGGTGCATCATGTCCGCAAGCACAAAACAAGACTACTCAAACGATTGACGAAGATTGTTTATATCTTAATATTTGGCGACCTAGTGGGGCTGAAAGCGGTAAAACGTTACCGGTCTATGTATTTATTCATGGCGGTGATTTTGAATACGGCTCTGGATCTGAGCCTGTTATTGAAGGCGATACTATCGTTGCGCAAGGTGCTGATGACAAAAAAGACTTTATTTACGTTAGTTTTAATTATCGTTTAGGGTTACTAGGAAGTTATTGGGTTGATGGCGCGAATAATACTGAAGGTGGAAACTTTGGATTAGGTGACCAAAAACGCGTATTAGAGTGGGTTTCAAATAATATTAGTAAATTTGGCGGTGATGCGTCAAATGTCACCTTAATGGGACAGGGCGCTGGTGCGATGTCAGTGGGTATTTTACAGAGTCAGTTTTCACAAGAAGTCGTCGCAGGTGAAACCTTTCAGCGCGCGATCATGCAAAGTAACCCCTATGGCTTTGAATATAAAAACGATGATGCAGCGAAAAGCTATCGTAAGTCAATCTGTGAAGAGTTCGATTTAACAAGGCCAATTTTTGGTTGTACGAATGATGCAGATGAAAAAATAAAAGAAAAAAGCATTGAGGAAATTTTAACCGCGCAAAATGAATTGTTGAACCCTGTTAATAAATTGGTTGATTGGTTAGCTGAGAATGTACTCGGTGGGAAAACAGCGACGCCAATGCATAACTTCATGCCGTTTGCTCCATATATTGAAAATGATGGCGATCAAGCTGGCTATCATTTTACCGAAGCACCTGCGCAAGGTGGATTAACAGTTGATACGGTGATTGGTAATAATGCCAATGAGGCAAATAGCTTTGCTATGTTACCTAGTTTAACTTTCTTAATTCCTCTCGTTATTTCAGAGTTATGTGATAACACGGACAATATTACAAGATTATCACTGTGTGGGGGGGACCCAATACTTGATGAGTCTGGGCAAGCACAGTTGGTCAAAGCATTGTCTAGGTGGTTAGATAATACTGATAATAAGCGTTATTTAGCACAAAAAGTATCACAAGTGTCGTTTGATAATGTGGCTAAAGAAACGGAACGCTTGACTGCTTATGGTGTTGTTACACAGTTGTTCTTTGGTTTGGGTAATCGTGAAAGTATTAATGAATTGTTGAGCTTAACTGATTATTACCCTGAATTAGAAAATGAGTTGGGTGGTTCAGTCGCGAATATGAAAATGTATAAAATGCTAATGAACGACTTACTTTTTAATGGGCCTGCACGTGAGATGGCTGCTAATAGTTTAGAGCAGGGTGGGGATGCGATCATGTACCAGTTTGAGGTGGCACCAAGCTTCAATATTTGGGGAGATCCATCAGAAGCGACTGATATCTTTAAGGCGATTGGTTGTATTAGTGGAGCCTGCAGCGGGTCAGAGCTTGCCTTTGTATTTAATAAAGCGTTACGTCTCGATGGCAGTGAAGTGAAACCAAGCAGTAAAGAGCTAGCATTAATGAATAAGCTGTCTCGTCTATGGTTTAGTGAAGCACTATTTCAAAGTGAGCATTACAACGCCAATAATGACAATGTCATCATCATTGAAGATTCTGGACAAATAAATACCGAATATGATTGGGATTTTAACAACCATCAGGGGATTGACCCATTGTTACGTAACGGACGCCTTGAAGGTCTAAAAGAATTAGAGCTCACACTTCATCATCTTTTTTAATCTCTTTTCATTTTCATCACACCAAAGGGAGCTTAGCTCCCTTTGGTGTCTATAAAGGTAGAGTTTGCAATGAATAAATTCCATTTTTCACTATTTTTGATGACGTTACTAAGCGCTATATTGACAGGCTGTGCGCAACCTTATCCAAATGTTGAGGAAGGGTTTGAAGAAAACTGGCAGAGTGAATCTTATCCAGCTCAAGTCTATTTGTTACCAAGTGCAGGCGCCGCTTATGCGCAACGTGTTGCTTTAATACGTACCGCCAAATCATCGCTCGAAATGACCTATTTCTCATGGGATAAAGATACATTAGGGCTGATGCTTCTTGATGAAGTAAAACAGGCTGCAGATCGTGGTGTGAAGGTGCGTTTAATTCTTGATGACCTATTAGTTTTTAATGAAAAATGGCTCGCAGAGCTTAATCAACATCCTAATATTCGCATTAAAATTTTTAATCCTTTTAGCGCACGTAAGAGTGGTTGGTTAGGTAGGGCAGTGAACTTTAGTCGCGATCAAAAAAAGCTTGATAACCGCCTGCATGAAAAATACTTCAATGTGGATCATGAATATATGATCTTAGGTGGCCGTAATATCGGTGATAGTTATTTTGGTTATAGTTCTCAAGCTAACTTCTTTGACATGGATGCACTATTTAAAGGGGCTGTTATTGAGGCGTTTGCAAAACATTACCAGACGATATGGAAAAGTGCCTACAGCGAAGGTATTGAACACCACATTAAGACTAAAGCGAATAATGCTTATGCGCAGTTCAATAAAGCATTACGTAAAACGTATAAAGAAAATGCAATCGTATTGGCCGATGTGAATCAACAAATTCAAACATTAGCGACACCTTATTTTAAAGAGGTGAAGGTTACGCCTATTTTTGATTCGCTACAAAAACTAGAAAACAATAACCCCTATTTTAGAATACGAGCAGAGCGCACTATTCAAAATCATATTGATAATGCCAAACAAGTATTGATCTCAACCCCTTATATTGTGCCTACTCAAGGTGAATTTTCAGTGATTGATCAGCTATTGAATAATCGCGCAAAGGTAACGTTATTGACCAATTCATCTGCGTCTAATGACTCTGGGTTTATTCCTGCCTATTACGACAAACATCGTAGTACGTTATTAGATAAAGGGGTGAATATTTATGAGTATAAAGATGATGCTATTAATGATGACCACCTTTATCATGTTGCTACTTATTACCACAATAAAACCATTATTCTAGACAATGAAATTACTTTTATTGGCTCTTCAAATTTTGATCCTCGTTCTGACTTTTTGAATATGGAAATAGGTGTTTTTATCGAAGGGGAGGGGTTTGCTAGCCAGGTTAGTGATTACTTATTAAAAAATAAAGAGCGGCTCTATTGGCAAGTCTCTCGTGACAGTGAAAATAACATTATTTGGCGCTCAGGGAAGTTACTACATCATGATAACCCAAACTATAGTAAGTGGCACGAAGTGACTAATTGGTTGTTTAGGAAAATGGATGCTGAGATGGAGTTATAGCTAAGTCTGCTCATCATACCAAATCCACTAAATAACTGATCATTTTTACTGGTTAAAAGAAGCTCTCTCTGCGTTAAAAATTTTGCAAATAGAACAACTATTTACTGTAACTTTCGCCTTGTGCTACCTCTTTTTTCCTACGTAAAATTTGAACACTATATTGGTGGAATTGTTATCACAAAAAGCTTCTACGGTGATGAGCGCAGAACATATTAGCTTTTGAATTGATCTCTTATCTCTAACGCAGACATTTTCAGTGAATCGATAATGGTTTGCTTTATCTCTCGATTGGATTTCGCATGTGGGCACCATAAAGAGATAGCAAATTTAAAACCTTCAGTCATTTCTGAAAAGTTAATTGCTTCAATATTGTCGGTAACATATTCAGATGCACTAATTATTTTGGGTAATAATGACCAACCTGCATCCATACTCACTAATTTAATGATAAGTGCAAGTTGCTCGACTTCTTCATGTAATGAGCTAAGTAATATTTTATCTTGCAGGTTCTCTTCGCGAAATGACTTTAAAATAAACTGTCGTTCAGTACTTAATACTGCGTGTGCCTCATTTGCTTTAAGCTGAGATAACCTTCCTCCTTTTTTAACGAAGGGTAAAAACTCAATATGTCCGAGAAAGGAAGCATCAATGCTGTTCATTGCTCGACTGTAATGTGTATTTACTAAAGCAAAGTCAATAGTGCCATCATTAATGCCTATTTTTAACTCTTGTTGGTTGCAGACAATAAAATTAACACGCATTAATGGAAATTCTTTGGCTAATTGTATGCGCATATTCGCAAGTACCCCGTGTGGAACAAAGCTGGGATAGGCAATAGTAATGTTTTCCATGGCACCAAAGGATAGGCTAAGTGCGACATTATCAAAAGTGCGGGCATGCTCAATAGTTTGCTTAGCATAGTGATAAAGAAATTCACCATCTTCTGTGGGAATTACCGTTCTGCCAACTCGTTCGAAGAGGGTTACTGCGAGTTGATCTTCAAGGTTAGTGACAACCTGACCAATAGTGGTTCTATGTTTATTTAATTTGACTGCTGCTTTACTAAAGGCGCGTTCATTATAGACGGTGACAAATGCTAACAATTGCTCAAAACTAAAGTTCATCTGATTTATCCTTAAAGCTGATATTTGTAATATATTCCATTGCTTAGGTGGTGTTGAACTTTGCCGTTTAAATATTCTTTAATACCACGCATTTTGAGCAAAAAAGCGGAATGCAGTTTAGTCATGTTAAGCGCAACAGGCCTTTTAATTGTGTATTGCATGCTGTTTGGCGAAGAAAATAGACAATAGATTGTTGCAAAAATAAACTTGAAAGATCAACAGCCCCTAGAAGATAATACAATATTTGTTGATTATCTAGCCACGAACAGAATAAGAGAGGTAATTGAGGCTTTTAACTTCATAGCAGGATAAGCAAAGCGACTTAACGGCACTATTTTCGCAGAAATGATACGTTAAATGAGCAATCAATAATCTGTGATAGCTAGATTGTTAATGACGCAATTTGAAGGTGGTCGCGGAAATATGCCAATATAAGCTATTGGCATTAATACAAGGCTTATCCTATTCGTTTGGGTTCGAAATCGTAAGTAGGCTCAACAAATTCATACTGACCGCTGATGATTTGTAATTCCCATAACTTTTGTTCTTGAGTATGCTTTAAAATACCATAAACGGCATTGTTAGTATGACGGAATGCAAGTACTGGTGACATATCTTTAGTAAGGCAAGCGGTGAATACCGCGGTAATTAAATCGCCTACACCGACAGGCGATTTATCAAACGGTAGCGATGGGCGTTGTACTAAATAGCAACTCTTAGGTGTCGCTAATATAGTGGTAAATTCTTTATCTGATATCGAGTGTAGGTTTTTTACTAGGATGATTTTGGGGCCTAATTCAATGGCTTTTTTACACGCGGTTACTGCGTCATAAATGGAATTTATTTCCATGCCTGTAAATTGAGCCAATTCAAATTGATTGGGTACAATAACATCAGCAAGAGGCATTAAATGTTCAGTAAGTGCCTCTGTTACCCCATCAGGCAAAATACAGCCTTTGTCAGGATCGCCCATCACTGGATCACAGACATAAAGGGCTTGGTGATTGGCTTGCTTTACCCTACGTACAGCCTCTGCAATCGCACTACACTGTTCTGGGCTACCGAGATAACCAGAAATGAGGGCATTACATTCGCTAAGTTTATCGATCTTGTCGAGCCCTTTAATGAGGGTGCGTATATCATCAGATCCAAACCGTTGTCCTGTCCAACCCTCTTGATATTGTGTGTGGTTAGAATATTGAACGGTATGAATAGGCCATACCTCTATTCCCATTCTTTGTACTGGAAAAACAGCCGCGCTATTTCCTGCATGGCCATAGCTAACATGGCTTTGTATTGACATCACTGCTTTCATTATTTTCTCTGAGTCTGTTGTATTTGAATTGATTTTAATGTGAATAGCTGTGCAGAGGTAATCGCCGATGTAGGATGTGATCCTCAAGTAGTAATGCTGAACATATTTTGCTGTTCAGCATTACCATACCAAAAACTGAAAAAATTCATAAAAGTAAGGATCTATTTCGCTTGGCATTTTATCTAACACTAAATTTTCAAGTATTAATGCTTGCTGATAAAACAAAAATAAGAGTAACAAAGTCATGCAATAGGCGATAGCCAATACTCTATTTGTTGTTTGTGAAAAGGGCGAGCGAAATAACGTGATTGCTGGGCCGATATAAATAGTCGCAATCCACACAATTGCACCTATCGATTTAATACCAACCTGAAATATTATCAATGGTGTGAGTTGTGGATCTTTTTCGATAGCATATAAAAATGTGTCATTTAATGGAGAAAAAAAGCCGGTGACAGTACAGGCCAGCCCTAAATACATTAGTAGATCACCTGCAATAAAAGACCAATGATCACAGACGCTTTTATTATTTATCGAGGTGGCGCTAATAAATGCAACGAGTGCAAGCATTGAGCTGGCTAGTGCGACTAGCAGTGCGATATCAGATCTAAAGTGAATCGCATGTTCAAAGCCGGTTAAAAAAACACCGCCTTGCATATTTATTAGTGTGGATATTTGAAAGGAGACAATAGCAATATTAAAGCCAACTACGGTTAAACGTGAGCGCATCACATTAATGGCAATTTGAGGTCGTGTCGTAGTATTCATACTCATTTATTCTCAAGTGGAAATGAAAATGCTAGCCCATAGCAAGCAATATAGCTTGCTATGGGCTAGCATGAGAGACTGTTTATTGTAGAGCTTGTTGTTGCAACCAGCTTCACCCTTCGCGTTCAATACAATAGGCTTTGTGTTGAACAAAATTTAAACGGCAAGGATCAACAGCCCCTTGTTAAGAAACGTAAAATATTAAGAAAATACCATAGCAATATAACCGAGAATCAAAACGACTGCAGAGGTCAAAGCATAGGGAACGGGGTAGGCGACAGCCGCAATACCGCTTTTAGATTGATCTTGAATACCGAACAGTGCAGGCGTGCTATTTCGTCCTCCAGCACAAGCACCCGCTAAAATAACAGGATTCATTTTTCTGAAATAATAGCCGTAAATCCAAGCAAGGAAGGGGGGGACTAAGGCGCCGAGTAATCCTAATACTGCAATCCAAATGACGACTGTGCCTTGGAAAGAAGACATGATTTTAGGGCCAACACCCGCTGCTAGTACAGCAACAAACATACTCAAGCCAATATCATTAAGAAACGATCTCGCCCCTTCACTGGTAGGGCCACCAAAGTCTGGGTTTCTAGTACGTAACCAAGACACTAAAATACCCATTAACATGCAGCCTGCAGAGGTACCTAACGCAAAAGGAATACCGCTAATTTCAACGCTGGCATGGCCTATTACAAAACCCACGAATAAGGCCAATGACATGAAGGAGACTTCAGTATAAGTACTTTCAATAATAGGTACCGCTTTTAAGGCTTCTGCCGCTTTATCTACACACCATTTAGGGCCAGCAAGTCTTAGGACATCCCCTTTTTCAACGATGGTTTTAGCAAGGTGGGGGATAGCAACGCCCGCGCGAAACATCGATTTAAGGTGTACACCAAAACCAATCTCAAGGCCGACTTGCTCTAATGTTTTACCTGCAAACTCGCTTTTACCCACATGAATGTCGGCCACTTCTATATCGACCATGCGTGCGCGAGGGTCTGAAACTTCATGACCTAGCGTTTTATCTCCCTTAAGCAATAAGCTGTAATCACCGATTACACCGACAATATCGCCCATTTTTAATTTAGGATCATCTTGTGCATCAATCACGTCATCATCGCGAATCACTCTCAAGATTGCCGCATGTGGATTTTTGCGGAATAACTGATGTACAGATTGCCCAACGAGTTCTTCGTGCTCAACAACATAGGCGCGAATTTGTTTGTCAGTAAAGCCTAAGATTGATGCACCAGCCGTACCTGGCAAAGCGCCACCGTCTTCGCCCACATTAAATTCACTTTCTGCTTTTTGCGCTTCAAGGACCGCATCGCGACCAAACATCTTCGGTAAATATTTAATTAACAAAATAATAAAGATTGAAGACAAGACATAACTGATTGCATAACCTGCCGCCATATTTGCGCCAACCATATCAGCAGTGACGCCTTCTGGTAGCGTGAAAGCACCAGTAGAAACGGCTGATTGTGCAACGCCCATTACAGCGGTCACGGTATAGCTACCAGAGATAATACCCGCAGCATAACCTGGACCAAGATCTAGTATTTTTACGCCTAAAAAGACGATTAAGAAATTAGAGAAAACAACGATGAGGCCAATTATAATAAAGTCCATGCCACCACGTGCTAAACCAGAGAAAAACTGGGGCCCTACTTTCATCCCTAATGCATACATAAATAACATTAAGAAAATGTCTTCAACTAAGCCGGGAATATTGTAAGTAATACCGTATAAGGCACTAGAAGCTAATGCGATTAAAATGCCTGTTACCAGTGTACCTGCTGTTGCGCCTAGTGAAATTCCGCCGACAGAGATTCGCCCAATAGGATAACCAATCGCTAAGGTTAAAAATAAGTAGGCAAAAGGGTTTTGAGCGAGGTAGCTTAGTGCCCAAGAAATTCCGCTGTGTGAGTCTGGCGCGACTGTCGCTGCATAGGCACTGCCAAAGAATAAAGAAGCCAGAAAAAATAGCCCTAAAACTAGACTAATAATATGTTTCGGAGGATTAGAAAATACCCCAATAATTTTTTTTTGTGTGTTCATGAGTTTGTCGCCTAACGAGTGAAACTAAAGGCAGTCAAGGACTGCCTTTAGTTTTATAACAATATGAAATGATGAATTAGCATTTACCGGAAGAAACTTTATGGAGATCATGTAGTTTTGGTGGTGTTGCATTACCGCCATGCTCCTCTAAGTATTCGCAAGCCATTTCAATATCACGAACCAAAATCTCGGCTGCATCTTTATTAAGGTGTGGTCTCACCACAATACGTAAGCTATTTACTTGTTGAGCATTAGCAGGCATTGAGTAAGCAGATAAAATCCAACCGTGTTCACGTACTTTGTTAGAGATATCAAACTCATTATATTTAGTAACAGACTCATCAAGCGTTAATGCAACCACAGGAATACGTTGCGTCTCGTTCATTATTTTGAATTTACCGGTCGCTAATAAACGATCACGGATGAACTCTGCATTTTCAACAGTTTTCTTCATGATGTTTGTATAACCTTTACGGCCAAGGCGAATGAAGTTGTAGTATTGCGCCATAATGGTGGCAGAGCTTTTACTAAAGTTCAGCGTCGCAGTTGCTGCTTCTCCGCCTAGGTAGTTAACGTAGAAGACGAGATCTTCATTGAATACTTTACGCTCACGGAAGATTATCCAACCTAACCCTGGAGGCACTAGGCCGAATTTATGTCCTGATGCATTAATAGATTGCACACGAGGCAGACGGAAATCCCATTCATAATCTGGGTACAAGAACGGATTTACAAAGCCACCTGATGCTGCATCGATATGCATTGGAATTGAGATACCTGTTTTTTCTTCGTAAGCATCTAACCAATCATGAATTGCTTGGAAGTCATCATCTTCACCGGTAAATGTTTGTCCTGCAATACCTACAACACAGATTGTATTTTCATCAACATACTCATCAAGTTGCTCTGCTGTTAAACGATATTGTCCTGGTTTTAATGGCACGATGCGTGGCTCAACGTCGAAATATTTTAAGAATTTTTTCCATACTATTTGTACATTGCCACCAGTTACCATGTTTGGTTTTGAGCTATCTTTACCTGCTTTTTCTCGTGCTTGGCGCCAGTTCCACTTATGTGCTAAACCTGCCAACATGCAAGCTTCCGATGAACCAATGGTGGCCGCACCGTAGGCTTCAACATCTTTTGGGCCATTCCATAATTCGTGTAACCAATTCACACATTTTTCTTCAGTAGCTTTGGTATGTGGATACATATCTGGGTCAGCAAAGTTTCTAAATGAACCATCTTTGAAAATTTCAGCTGCTTCTGGCTCCATAAATGTAGTCACAAAAGAAGAAAGATTTAGCATTGGATTAGCATCTGTCCAGCATTCGCTTTTGATCACTGCAGCCGCTGCGCGAGCGGCCATTCCTTCTTCTGGAAACTCTTTTGGTAATTCAATATTGAACTGTTCGAACATATTTAAATCTGCGTGTTTTTCAATTGACATGATTTTTCCTTTGTATTGTTTAAATGAAATATAATATTAGTTTGTTAAATGCCACTTATTGGTGGCGACTGAATTAAGGTAGGGCCATATTAGATAACTTTTTCACAGCATAACAATCTCAATTGAATGACCAAACCCATCAAAATTTTTCTTTAGTGTATCGGTAATAGGCGTTTTAATGACTTTTAGAGGAGTGCTAAAAACTGTTAAGTAATTATTTTTTATGAATTTTTGTGGCGTTTTAAAAAATTAAAGTGCAATGGTGGGAGCTCTTAATTACAACATTTATTATGGGTAAAAAATGACAGGCTCGGTTTATTTAACGATCGCCTAGTAATTAGGACGATTAACTGAAATGAGAGAGGCTGGGGCGTGATTTTTTGTTTAGCATTGGGCTGATTGAGCAATCGTTAAAAAGTATCTATTTTTAAAATTATTTACGATGTGAATGTCACCAAGGTGAACAGCCGAGAAACCGTTCCTTGGTGAAGGATAATTAGTAGAAAGTACTTATTTAGTAATACTGTAACTTTCCCTAGGGTGAAATAGGCTGGAAAAAGTTTTAGCAATCAGCAGTATGGTAAGCAGATAAACAACCATCATTATCGGGATGCTGAAACTAAAGCTTGGTGTTAAGTTTAAAGCTCCTGATGATAAAACGAGTAATAAATTTACACCCACTACTCGAAATATAAGCAATCGCGCTGAATCAAAGACTTTCCAAATGGCCACAATGTTAATAAAGTAAAAAGCCGCTAGTTGCCATAATTCAGTGAAGGAGGGCATGAGCAATAAATATTGAGCGAGATAAAAGCTCCCTAAACCTATTATCGACCAAAATATGTCTCTTATCACCGAGATCGGAAGTGGCGGCAAGTTGGTTGCAAAGATCCCCGCCATCATTGGAAACACATAACCTCCTGGTACAGGGAGGTATATCCAAAAATAGACTGATGCAATAAAGGTGCATACACCTTGGGAAACTTTTAAGGCGTCATCTTTAATGTGCTGCTTGAAGGTACGGTGATACGAAAAGGGCTTGTCTTTAGCATTGACCGGGACGATATCTAATAGGTCAGCGGGCAGCAGTGTTTGAGTTGCTATTACGCTATCATCGTTACTTACATTGCGCTCAATCTCGGGGAGGTAATTCTTTGATTGCTGAGTCTTATTTTGTTCTTTACTCAGTAAATATGCGATCACGTTAATTTCGTTAAGGCGTTGCTGCCATTGATGGTGCTGAAGTTGTAAATTATAACTACCATTATTGGGAAGCATTAATAAATGTTCGAGCTTATTCGTGTTTTGTTGGATTTTTTCAATGTCGCCAGTTGTTAATTTACCGTTATTAAAGTCACTTAATGCCTGCTTGATAGTTAGGTGTAACGCTTCATATTGGCGAACAAAAATACTTTCTGTGCTAATTGGCCAAAGCAGTTTATAGACACATGAAAAGACGACTATTCCTAGCACAGTTTCTTGAAGCCGTAATACGATAACGTGAAAGGTATAGGCACCATCGAAGCCTCCCATACAACATAGAATGGTACATACAGTGTAGCTTTGAATAAAGAGGTAACCATATTTTTCATCACTGGCCATAAACAGGCTTAGCGCAAGCAATATTGTATAAAAAGAAATAAACAGAAAACGGTCCTGTGCGAATAAAGAGATTAAAAACACCGCGTAAATGAATCCTATTAATGCCCCAATAAAACGCTTTCTTCCTTTTTGTAGTGAATGTGCGAATGTCTCATTAACGGCCATGACAGCAACAGCAATACCTGCCCAATATGGTTTTTCCCACTGAAACCAGATTGCGATACACAGCGCGAGCACGATAGCTAATGCAATTTTAATGGCTTCTTTTGATGATCTGCTCAACATCACTTCTCCCGTTAATCTTTAATGATTTTAATCGATGCGGTCATGCCTACTCGAAGTTGAATGTTATTAGGTAGATCTTTGAGCATTACTTTCACTGGAATGCGCTGCGCTAAACGAATCCATTGAAAATTGGGGTTGACGTTTTGTAGTAGGTTGTTGCCCGTCGTACCATCTTGATTGGCGATGCCATAACCAATACTGGTGACCTCTGCTTTTAGTGTTTGGTCTGTGTCTGCTAATAACGATACATAAGCAGTATCTTGAGGGTCTACATTTTCAAGGTCGGTTTCTTTAAAATATCCTTCCACCCAAAAGCTGTTTGAATCAATCAGTGCGACAACTGGTGAATTAGCAACTACTTGCGAACCAATCGGCAAATTTAAATTACTAATAAAACCATCTGTAGTCGCAAATACCTTAGTGTGCTCTAAATTAAGTTTCGCTTCTTCAACCATCGCCGTTGCAAGACTTAAGTTTGCTTTAGTCGCCTCAACGGCATTACTAAGGTTATCTAGTGTCAAAACAGGTACAGAGCCTCTTTTTAATTTTTCTAATCTCAAGGTACGCTTTTCTTCATTAAGTGCTCTGTCCAATGCTGTTTTTGCTTGTGCTTGAGATGCGAGAGCTTTGTGATAGGCGACTTGATAAAGGCTATCGTCAATTTCGAACAATAGATCTCCTTTGCTTACCTTGCTGTTATCTACAATATGAATATCAGTCACCTGCCCAGTAACACGAGGTGCAATAAAAACAATATGCGCGTTAACACGGCCATCTCGAGTCCATGGGTTATGTGTATAAACAGAATAAAAATTGGCAATAGTAGTGCCAGCAGCAAGTACCAGCAATAAGGTTATGAAATAACGTTTAAACATAATTTGTTACCTTAAAAAATATTAATAAAGCGACTGAGAACACCGGTGAATATGATCGTGAGACATATTTCAGCAATAGCAGGTTGAGCGACATAGCGATGCCAGCCCGCTTTTACAATGGCAGTAGTTATGACTGTTGTTAAGCTATAAGCAAGGGCGACGACTAGTAATAAAGGCGGGAAGTAGACCTCTCCCCAAGCAAGTTCATGTGGTATAGCGGGCATAATTTTTTCCGACTGTTATTTAATGAAGGTGATCCTATCTAAACAGTAAAAAACAATGTAATCCCATATGTAGGATCGCATCCGTCAGATAAAGTCAGGATTCAAAGATAGCGCGTAATGAAAGGCTGTTCGAATTAATAAAAGTGGCATCTAGGGCGATAAAAATCGTGATGGAAGGAGTGCTGACTTGATCAGCAGGGGAACCCCTACAAAGCGATTCATTTTCGATGAAATTTTCTATGATACTGAGCCATTAAAATGAAACAAATATTTTATCTATTCAGTATTTAAGAAAACGATGATGACGGAGTGAAGAAACTAAAACCCACCAGTAAAATTTGTGTTGAGCTTTCTTATCGCTTACTCCATTATCACTGTTTATCTCTTTTTTAGGACACGACTATATGAATGTATTCATTATTTTAGCGGTGTTATTTGCCGCCATTGCCTTGATGGTTATTGTCGTAGAACGCTTTGCTAAGCCTGTTGATGAGCAGAAACAAGCCAAATACAGTAAAATTCTACCTATTTTAGTGTTTATCATGTTGTTCGCTTCGTTGATAAAGGCAATTATTTGAGGCGAAAAGGCTTGCTCTTAAGGTTCTGTTTGAGTTTGGTAATCATACTTTTAGCGCATTAACGGCAAAGGCTATCTGCCTCCAGAAATTCGCCCTTTCGTAAAAAGTGCACTATCTGCTGAATCACTTTGTTATTAAACATCATAAAAGCATGAGTAACGGGGAGCGTAATATGCGCTTTCATACCTGCTAGTTTAGTACTTTCTACTGATACTTTTCCATCGTTTTGACCACCTATTATTAACGACAAAATTGGATTTACGGTGCGCTTTCCTGCAATGATGCCAAGCTCGAAATTTGCACGGCCTAACTGTTGGCTAATCCCTCTTTGAGTGCATCCTAGTTGCATGCCTGCTTGGTGTTTAAAAAGGTTATTACCCAGTATTTGACGCGCGTAATCTATGAGTGGCGAGCCTTGATTTGGAGGGCCTAGCATGACCACTGATCCTAGTTGCTCAATAGTATTATCTTGTAAGTATAAACGCACCAGAATGCCACCCATTGAATGGGTGACAAAGTGTATTTTAGTTGTGTGTCGACATTGTGTTAATGCATCGGTTATTACCATCTCTGCTAGTTGTTCAATAGGGTATTTTAGCGAGGGGTAACTGTAATTTATTACTTGATAACCCTGTTTATCTAATACCCACTGTAGCTTCTTCATATCGTATTTGCTTTTGGCGAGTCCATGTAAGAGCACCACGCATTGTGTTGTTTTCTCCATACTAACTCCCCTCAATTAATGAGGTCGCCAATTTTTTGGCTTGGCTAAAGTCTGTTTTACCTGAACCTAGTTTGGGGACTTCTTCAACCATAAAATAAGACTTTGGAAGCATTAATGGGTTACAGCCGTCTGCTAACATCGTTTGTTTTATCTGTTTTTTATCTATTTCACCTTGGTGTAATAGCACAATGTTTTCGCCTTTTTGTGGGTCTTTACAGGCAATGGCGACGACGTCAATATCTTGCTGTACGGCGTTTAAAACCGCTTGCTCTACGGCACCTAAACTGATCATTTCTCCACCTATTTTTGCAAAGCGGGAGTAGCGATCTAAAATAGTTAAGAAGCCATCTTCATCTAACTTACCTTTATCCCCAGAAACGTACCAACGCTGATTATCTATCTCTTTAATGACCTGTTGTGTTTTTTCGGGGGCACCTAAATAACCTAACATCACCTGTGCACCGCCAATTAATACTAACCCCGCTTCACCGATTGCTAACGGTTGAAAGGTTTCGGGATCAACTATTTTAAAGCTGGTACCGGGCAGAGGCATACCGACAGTGCCTGCCTTGCCACCAACTTGTACTTGCCAATCATTTTGATGTAACTGATCTGGCATATTGACACTGGCAACGGGGGTTGTCTCTGTGGTGCCATACCCCTCTAAAATCTTTTTGTTAAACTTACTTTCAAAGTCGGTT
Organism: Psychromonas sp. psych-6C06; assembly: GCF_002835465.1. Lineage (NCBI taxonomy): Bacteria > Pseudomonadati > Pseudomonadota > Gammaproteobacteria > Alteromonadales > Psychromonadaceae > Psychromonas > Psychromonas sp. psych-6C06. The sequence continues at coordinate 235,689 of NZ_PIZM01000006.1, forward strand.
TTTACTTGTTCGTTTAATTTTTCTGCCCCTGCAACTACGATTCGTAGAGAGGCAAACATCAATGGATCCACTTTTCTATTTTTGGCATACAAACGCAGGAAGGTTGAGGTGCCACACATGATGGTGGCTTCGTGTTTAGCAACTGTTTTTGCCACTGCCACTGCATCGGTTGGATCCGCACAACATACTAAGGGTAATCCTTCGACCAAAGGCATTAATTGTGTCACGGTTAAACCAAAAGCATGAAATAATGGTAATGAGCCTAACACTACGTCTGTTTCTTGTGTGTTGAGGACGTCGGAAACTTGTTTTAAATTGGCCATTATATTTTGTTGGCTGAGCATAACCCCTTTAGGTGTACCTTCGCTACCACTTGAAAAAAGAATAGCCGCAGGCTGGCTGGCTTTTGTTTTAGTGGCATATAGCCATTTAAGCGCAAAAGCAGGCAGTACTTTAATTGCTAATAAACGACCTATTTTCTGTTTTTGACTCACCATTGCGAATAGGTCTTCGACGTAAATAACCTGCTGTGTCTGTAAAGCGGAGCTTAAGTCGATACCACGTTGCTGTAGTTTTTTAAGAAAGCGCTTTGAGGTATAAACATGGCTTAATTGTGCCTGATCTATTGCCCCAACTAAGGCGCTTTGACTTGCCGTGTAATTTAAGTTTACTAAGGTTTTACCTGCTAAGAGGCTTGCCATATTAGCGATCACACCACCTGCACTAGTCGGCAATAATAATCCGATGTTATCTTGCTTTACGTTCTTTTTAATGTGTTTGCTTAAGCTAATTGCACCTACTAAGGTTTGCTGTGCGGTTAAGCTCATACCAGTATTGTCAGATAATACCGTTTTTGTTTTTACACGTTTTACGGTGTCTATCCATGCGTTACTAATATTCGGTAGCTCTGCGACATGCTCTTGCCAAGAAGAAACAGAGAGATTAAATACTTGTGATTTAACCTGCTGTGCGTTGCTCTGTTTTTCCATGGCAGGTGCAAAGGCAACAACTAAATCACGAAACATACCTTGTGTGCGCACCTCTTTAAGCTTATCTGATGAGCGACTAAATTTACTGCCCCACAAACCTCGAATGTAAAATGGCACGATTTTTAAAGGTTGTTGTGCTTTTTTGCAGGCTAACTCAAAACCACGTTTAAACTCTGATAAATGACCATTGCGACTAATATGTCCTTCAGGGAAGAGCGCAACCACATCACCGTTATCTAATATTTGTGCAATAGTGGTTAATGAGCGTTTACTCGAAGCCGAAGCATCAATTGGGATACAACCTAGGGCCTTGAAGAACCAACTGATATACCAACGAGAATAGATTTTTCTGTCCATCACAAAACGCACTGGGCGTGGGCATGCAATTTGTAAAATAGCCCAATCCACCCAACTAACATGGTTTCCCAGTAATAATACCCCTCCCTGTTCGGGGATATTTTTCATACCTTGTACTGACACTTTGTAGTGACGTGAGATTGACCAATTTAAGACTAAACGCACTAAGCTTTGTGGTAATTTATAAATGGTATATAAACCGCCAAGCATCGCCACAACAGCAGTAAAGGTGAGCAGGAATTCACTGTTAAAACCAAAGTAAGCAAAACAAGCGGTGATGGCCAAGAAGGTCGCCATTCCGACACTTTGTACCCAGTTATTAACGGCTAACACCTTGCCCATTTCATCTCGACCAGCATGAAACTGAATTAGCGCGTTTAATGGCACAATAAATAAGCCACCCATTAACCCTACACTTAAAAAACATAGTGCTTGTGTCATTGAAGACTGCATTAAGGGTAAGCACCAAAGTGAAACTGCAACACCCACCGCGCCAAATGGAATTAAACCTATCTCAATATGATTTCGTGAAAAGCGTCCTGCAACCCATGAGCCGACAGCAATACCGATACCTGTTGCCGCCATCGTTGCTTGAATCACAAGCGTATTTGTTTCCGCTAAGCTTTCTTTAGCATAAGCAGGAAAGCTCGCTAATAACATCTGCCCAATCGACCAGAACATAGTTAAACCAATAATTGATAAGCGAATTACTTTATGCGTTAAGAGTGGTTTTAGACTCTCTTTCATATAACTGCCTGAACGGTATCTTGCCCAATCAAATTGTTTTTCTTGGTGTTCTTCGAGTGTCGGCAAGCGATAGGCCATGATTAACTCGATAATTGAATTAATCACCAATAACCATGCTAGTGGGGCCATGGTTTGTAAAATCATCGCCGGCGAAGTTGATTCAGCTTGGTAAAGTGTTTCGAAAAATAGTGAGTAGACAACGGTGCCAGTTAAAATGGCAATAATCGATGCGGCTTGTACTACTCCGTTCGCCTGTGCAAGCTTCTCTTTACCAAATAACGGCTTGATGTAACCGTATTTCGCAGGTGAATAAAAGGTTGATTGCACTGCGAGTAAAAACGTCATAGCAAAAGCTGGCCAGAATAATCCTAAGTAGTAACAAGCGGTGATTGCCAGGGTGAGCAATACTGCAAAACAGGCGCTAATACGCATTACTTTATTTTTGGGGTGTTTATCAGAAATAAAGCCCGCAGGGGTTAATAGCAAGATAAAAGGTAATAATATTAATCCGTTAACTAAAGTCGTTAACAGAATTTGTAGCTCTCCATCGTAGCTTTTAAAGATGGTATTTTGAATAATGATCTTATGGCCTAGATCGACAAATGAATTTAAAAAAAGCGCAAATAGGTAAGGCCAAGCACCTTTAATGTTTATTAATTTTTTCATCTTAAAAATTCCCTTTATCACTGTTTGATAGGCACTGATTATGACCTGCTTCAAACATCCATCAAGTGACACTTACTAAGTATACCTATACTTGCTAAAAGGTATTATTTATTGCTACTTACCAAGGTTTACTATGTCACAAACGAAAAGCTTGATTATCGCTTTAAAAGCGCAATTAAAGGCACACGGAAAAACCTATCATGATGTTGCATTGCATCTAGGTCTGAGCCAAGCCTCTGTGAAGCGTATGTTCAGCGAAAATAATTTAAGTCTGTCGCGTTTAGAGTCAATTTGTAATTACATCGATCTACCTTTTACTGATCTTATTTTATCGATGAATACTGAAAGTAATAAAATCGCCAGCTTAACCTTAGAGCAAGAACAGGTAATTGCAGATGACCTTTTGTTATTGCTAGTGACTGTTTGTGTTATTAATGGCTTTACCTATCAAGATCTATTACAGGAATACGAGTTATCAGAGCATGAATGTATTCAAAAATTGGCTAAACTCGACAAATTAAAGCTCATTGAGTTATTACCCGGTAATCGTTTTAAATTAAAGATTACACGTCATTTTGCCTGGTTGGCAGATGGACCTATCCAACGGTTTTTCTTAAATCGGGTTCAGAACGAGTTTTTTAACAGTCGCTTTAATAAAGCGACTGAAAAGTTAATTGTTGTGAATGGTTTGTTATCGTTAACCAGTAATGGCGAAGTGCAAAAGTTGATGCAAAAACTCTGCAATGAGTTTGTCGAAAGTCGCCAAGAGGATAGTCCTTTACCACTATCAGAAAAACATGGCACCACCATGGTACTGGCTTTACGACAATGGAACTCTAGCTTGTTTAATGAAATTCGCAAAAGCAGATAGATTCAAAGGAAGGGTTAAGCATATTGATGTAAACCGATTAAAGCGAAGAAGCGTTGTTGTCAAAAAAAGTTATTTACAATTCCTGTATTAGGTTGTTATCCTAGCTTCTGGGCTTGCAGGACGCCCACCTCGTGAAAGTTAATCCACCTGTTATGTAAGAAAACTTACTTACTCTATGAATAGGCCCCCCACGAGATAGGCCAACAGTTCGATGGAGTTTGTATGCATAGTCGAAAAATACCTCATGGGTCAACACCCAAGAAACAACGAAAAACCAATGATCAAATTGAAGCCCTACTGCGAGAAGCGCGAATATTACATCGTGTAGCCAAAGCAGGAACTATATCTCAAGCATTGCCCATTTTACGGCGATTAAAAGCGGCTGGCGCTGGTCATAATCAATCACTTTCAACGCTATTTAATCAACGTAATACACTACAACGAAAACATTTTTTAAGGGTCTTAGCGCTTGAAGCCGGGTACCCAAGTTGGGAAAAATACAAACCCGCATTGTTAACAAAAGCACAGCAAACTTCATTTGATTTTGCGCATAATGGGAATGATATCGCGACGTTAAATTTGTGGTTTTCTTCGCATCAAGAAGCCCAAGAATATGCCAAATTACAGGGGGGTAGGGTTTTAAATTATGGCCAGCAAGCGGTTGTCATTGCTGATAACAGCAGTGAGGTATATGCCGATGAACGCTAACCTTGCTTTTGAAATTGGCAGTAGTTTGGCCCTGTAAGGGTGGTTATGCTTAGGGTCTGTTGATCTTTGCCGTTTAAATTTTGTTCAACACAACGCGTTTTGAGCAAGGCAGACGGGATGTGGCTTAGTCATTCTAAGCGAATTTCGTCTAACACAGGGCAAAGCGTGTTGTGTTGAACCCGAAGGGCAACATTTGTTGACCATTTTTACTGCGTTTTCGCCTATTGATGTGGAATAACCACACGGCATAGGCTCAGCCTTGTATAAATAGCCAACAAATTGTTGCAAAAATAAACTCGAAAGATCAACAGACCCTAGCGATAGGCTCGATAAATATAAACAAGAAGTCGATTGACTGGTTATTACTGATAGGTGGTCGAATAGTCCCGATAGCACTTTCTATATTGTATGTTGTTTTACTGATTATATTTTGGGGAAGTTCGCCAGACGGTGGTTTTTCTAGTCTCGAAAGCGTCGCTATTTTATTTGAATCCGAAGGTAATTTAGCTACAGGTTGGATACATTTCTTGGCTTTAGACTTACTGGTCGGGCGTTGGATGATTGATGATATCAACCGCACAAACAAAGCGAAGTGGCGATTGATCCCCTGTTTGCCGCTGACCTTTTTTTATGGGCCAGCGGGTTTACTGCTGCATCTATTATTGAATGCCATCGTAAATCGCAAACAATCAAATGTGTAGATTACTTTTAAGCATAATACTGTAAAAGGATAAAATACGATGGCCAGATTAATGATGGTTTGTGGACCGACTGGAGTAGGAAAAACCACTTATTCGCTTGCGCTTTGTAAAGAAAGTGACGCAATACGATTCTCAATTGATCCTTGGATGCAAAACTTATTCTCTAAAGATATTGTTACCTTGGATTATGATTGGATGATAGAGCGTGTTAATCGCTGTTACGCTCAAATTTGGGAGGTCAGTGAGCAAATTCTTTCCCTTGGTGGTGCGGTAGTGCTCGACCTTGGCTTCACCACAAAAGCACAGCGCCAGCATTTTGTTGACTTAGCCAAGGTATTAGGGGTAAATGCGGAAGTACATTATTTGCACGCACCAACAGAAATACGTTGGCAACGTGTTAAAAAGCGCAATGCTGAGCAAGATCCTAGTGTCTTTGCTTTTGAAGTTACAAACGAAATGTTTGAATTTATGGAGCCTAGGTTTGAGATCCCAGATGAGCAAGAGCTTAAATATGGTTGTAAAGTGAGTACATAAAATAGGCTAAGCAATACTATTTTGTACTTGTATTTAGGTCATCATCTTACAAGTATTATTATTTGTAAGATGATTTTTATCCATTTTATTGCCTGCTTAAGCTTAGTTTTGGCCTTATCGGCATAAATAAAAACGCCTCAATGTTGTCTCGCTAATGTTCCTTTAAAGGTATTGCGATTAAATCAATATTTAATCGAACAAGATCGATAAGCTAGATCCGTTAATAACAGATAGAGCGCAAATATCTCGCCACAAGGTAGCGTATTTTGCCACTTTATGACTTCCACTTTATTATTTTTTAATACCCCCCTATAAGTTCTCCTGTCTTAACTTAAAAGGAGTTCACCATGAAGTATTTTAATTACAAGCTCATCGCCACACTGCTCATCCTCTTTGTCAGCCAAAGTAGTTTTGCTGCGGGCTTATTAAAAGCTAAAAATGCAAACTATCAAGATCTGCAAATTAATACCCATGATGTGCATGTTATTGTCCAAGATGGCTATGTACGCACTGCCGTTGAGCAAACATTTTATAACCCTAATAACACGTCATTAGAGGCGTTATATACTTTTCCTGTACCTGAAGGGGCAGCAGTGGGGGAGTTTAGCTATTGGATAAACGGTCAAGAAGTGATCGCTGAAATAGTTGAGAAAGAGCAGGCTAAGCAGATCTATCAGCAACAAAAGCAGGCAGGGCAAGAGGTTGCGTTAGTGGAGCAAAATAAACAGCAAGCATTCGCCATTAAAGTCTACCCGGTTCCCGCGCAAGATGAAGTGAAAATTCGCCTGGTCTATTTACAACAAGCGACCATTGATACCGGGTTAGGGCGATATGTTTACCCGCTAGAAGAGGGCGGTGTTGATCAAGCTGCACAGGATTTTTGGACACGTAATGAGAGTGTTAAACAACGATTCTCTTTTACAATGGATATTCGTTCTAGCTATCCACTTGATGGTATACGTTTGCCTGCACATGCAAACGCGGTTATTACAGAGCAAGATACACATCAATGGCAAGTTCGTTTAACCAATAGCGAACAAGCGCTAGCTGATGAGCAAAACAACGAAGAAAAAGCAACAACGAATGATATTAACAATGCGCTAAAACTTGATACAGATATTCTTGTATATTGGCGCCACCAGCGCGATCTACCCGGACGTGTTGATTTAATTACCTACCGAGAGCCGGGAAAAAAACAGGGTACTTTTAAGCTTACTTTAACGCCTGGAGATGATTTAGCTTTGAATCAAGGGCAGAGAGATTGGATCTTTGTGCTAGATAAGTCAGGTTCTATGGCGGGTAAATATGAATCATTGTTAGAGGGAGTGCGCCAAGCGCTTGATAAGCTACCAAGCGAAGATCGCTATCGAATTATTACCTTTAATAATCAGGCCGACGATATCACTTCAGGTTACCAAACTGTCAGTAAAGAAAATGTACAACAAAGTTTGAATAAGCTACTTAGCGATGGTGTAAATGGTGGAACAAATCTTTATGCAGGCATAAAAACAGCGCTTTCTTCATTAGATAGTGATCGTGCTAGTGCACTGATTTTAGTCAGTGATGGCGTCGCTAATGTCGGTGTTGTAGAGCGAAAAAAATTCTTAAATTTATTAGATAAAAAAGATGTGCGCTTATATTCATTTATCATGGGCAACAGTGCTAACCGAGCTTTGTTAGAGGGAATGAGTAACGTTTCAAATGGTTTTTATGCAAGTATCTCTAATGCTGATGATTTGATGGGACAAGTAATGTTAGCCACAAGCAAAATGACTCATCAAGCGATGCGTGATATTCAATTTAATATTGATGGAGTTAAGGCGACTGATCTTAGTCATAACCATCTCAATACGTTATACCGTGGTCAGCAACTTACATTTTTTGGCCACTACTATGGAGAAGGTTCTGCCAATATTGAATTAACTGCAAAAGTGAATGGAAAAAATGTCAGCTACCAAACAACAATAAAGTTTGATAAAGCATCCACTGCACATCCTGAATTAGAGCGTTTATGGGCATTTAGTAAAATTAAGCAATTACAAGCAGAGAAAAATTATCTCGGTGAAGGTAATGCCGATAGTGAGCAGGCGATTCGCGATATTGCCCTACAATATGGTTTAGTGACTGAATATACTTCTCTCATCGTCGTCGAAGATGCTGTTTTTGAGCAGTTCGCGATTGAGCGTAGCAACAAAAAACGTGTTGAGAAAGAGCGTGTCGCGCAACAACAGAAACAGAAACAAGCGGTACAAAGTAACCGCGTCGATAAAGAAAAACCAATGTTTAATAGTCCTAGCCCTAATCTGGGAGGAGGAACAATGAACCTGCTGTGGTTATTACTATTGGTATTTGCTGGTGGAATAAAATTGCTACTTAGGAAAGGTAAGTAAGCTTAAAGGATTATTTGTACAAGGTATTAATATCTTGTACAAATTTTTATTGTTTGAAAGTTATCGACTCGAAATTAAATCAATACTATTCAGAAATAACCTCGGGTTAGCAATTTTATTGAGCATCGCTGTCGTTGGTAGGCAATCAGCGTCGACATAATCAGCATAATCTGAAACACAATCAAAGACTAAAATGTCCAGCGCCAATCTGTCTAAACCATATAAACCACGGTGGATCATATCAGCGGAAAAAACCAATACATCCCCTGCCTCTAAAGGAATTTTTTCACTATTAGGAAGCGCTTCATTGCTGTCTCTTCCGTTGAGTTCATGGCGGACGTTCAGTTCTTCATCGTTATCCCAGCGAAGATGTGTACCGGGAATAAGTTCCATGCCTAATTCAACAAATAAAGGCACGCGCAGGTGCACAACCTGTGTCTCTTCAATCACTTTCCTTTGATCAGCAATCTCATAATCGTATTGGCAATCTCGATGCCAAAAATCCTGTTGTTGCGGGTTAACCGGATTAAAAAACAGTTGCGTATTCATGAATGCAGGCTTGTTAACGATCACTGAATCAATCACCTGCATCATTTTTTCTGCGCTGATAAAGTTAAACAGTGTTAAGCGTTGTGTTTCACTCAAATATTGTGTGCCGGTGATCAGTGAAGAGTTAAAGGCTTCCTCCTGGTAAAACTGGGCGTTATCTTGCTTCCACAATTCATGAAAACTTAAAATCACCGCTCTGAGTGATGCCATCTCGTCCGTTGTAAAATAGTTGCGCAGTACAAAATAGCCCTGCTCTTCATATTGCTGTTGTAGGTGATGGAGATTACTCATTAACTCGTTGTGCCTTATATTAATCGTCGCGCCTATTACCTTGTTTATTATCCTTATATCAATGCTCTCTATCAAACACAGTTGATACATTTATGCATAAATATCATTCGTAAATCAAAGTATCTAAGTAACAACTTTGTCAGTAAGGTGTTTGCACTTACGTAAATGATTAATTTATCAGGATGTATCTCTGATAAATGTTTGAATAACTCCTTGGTTATGGAAAGTAGATGAAATTATTCCCTTTAACACTAAAGAATTTTAGTAACGCTTCGCTTGGCTTTATTTGTTGTTTATTAGTCGCTTGTGGTGGCTCAGATAGTTCTTCAGCTAAAGATCTGATCTTAAAGGAACCAAGTAATCAAATTACTCATGCCTATTTTCTGGATCAAGATGCAATGGCTGACAAAATCTCTGGCAAAGTGGTGATTCAAATTACTGATCTGTCCGACAATGAGGCCTCTCAAGCAGAGTCAATTTGGGCCTATTGGGCAGACTCAGAGGGGAATAAAGTCGGTGATGTGTGGTTAAAAACAGATAAGGCATCAATTTATGATTTGCAAATACCAGCTACGACAATACCTGAAAATATTTCAGCATTACTTTTATACCCAACAAATAGTGTTGGGCAGGCGAATAAAGGCAAACTTATAAAATTTCGTGACTTTACTGGTAATGCTCTGTTGTCGGGTTTAGGAGGTAATGAGAAAAACAGATGGGAATATGGTTTACAGCGACCTAAGATTGCGATCAAGCGTCTTAGCGATGGCTTATGTATTTTTGATAACGGCTTAATCAGTGTCACTAATATGCATAACAACAAAGATATGAACAATCACCTCAGTGCATTAACAGCAAATCAAATTGATGATAAAGCATTTCCTGCCGAGTCCTTTTTATGTGATGAACACCCCGTGTATAACAATGATTCTATTAGCGATGATGTAGGGGTTTGGACCTATTCAGCTGTCAATGATGCTATGTTTTACGGCACGTTAGCTTATAACACCGCAGTAAAATATTTGGGTGAACCACCTTGGGATGAGAAGGTGCGTTTACGTGTACATTATAATCATTTATATGATGATAATGCATTTTGGGATGGCGCTTATGTTAACTTTGGAGATGCCTATTATCAGTTTTACTCTACAGTATCGTTAGACATTGTTGCCCATGAAATTGCACATGGTGTGCTAAGTCGTATTTCACCCCTAAATATTTTTCAATCAGAGCTGAGCCCCGATGCGCGAACTGTGCATGAGGCTTTTGCGGATATCAGCGGAGTAATGGCAAAATATGAGTTTACCGGTAGCAATGATAATTGGATACACGGTGAAGCAAGCCATGGCCCAACTCGTCAATTAAACCAGATTCAAACAGAAGTTAATGCGGTTGCTAGTTATTTAGATTATGACGATGCACAATCAAACTATTATTTACGCATAGGGTTAATAACTTACCCATTCTATTTGCTATCAAAAGAGTGGGGGTTAGAGCAGGCATATGGTGTTTATATTAATGCAGCTAAATCTTGTTGGCCAACTACAGTAACACTGCCACAAGCTGCGCAATGTATTAAGCAACAGGCTGGCCATGCTGGTTTATCGCAACAGGCGGTGGTTAACGCCTTTAAATCGGTGAAAATTAAGCTCTTTGAAGAGGGCGTGTTGAGCCATTTTAGCGCAGAACAATTTAAGCTTCGTGTTGAATTTAAAGATACCAGTCAAACCAGTCACCAAGTGACGCAGTGGCATTGGGATTTTGGAGATGGCCAAGTGTCTGATCAGCAAAACCCTGAACATACCTATACGCAAGCTGGTACTTATCAGGTTAGCTTATCGGTGACAGACCCATCACAACCACAGGCGTATGCTCAAGATAGTTTTCAGCGCACGCTGACTATCAGCGATCAATACTGTGCCATAAATTCGATGCCTGCAGATAACCAAATTACTGCTGTGACGATTAATGGTATAGATATGGATTATTTTGCTAACGAGTCCGATTATACAAATACGCTGGTAGATGTTAGTGAAGATAAAAGCTTACTCATTGATATCAAGGGAGATACTAATTCAACCTTAACAGCAATCACTTGGAAGGTTTGGCTGGATCTTAACGATAATGGAATTTTTGGTGATCATCCTGAAGAGCTTCTTATCAATGAAACCACTGAAGCATCGCAACCTTATCAACTAAGCAAACTGCTTAATCTATCCTCATTAGCAAACGATCAAACACCTAAATATATGCGCATATCTGGCGAATATAGTGCTATTACTTCGCCTTGCTTTTCGACTCTTGGTGAAGCGTTGGATTTAAGAATAAATTGGTAATTGAATAAAAGGAAACTAGAAATGAAAATGAATTATTTTGTATTTGGCACCAACAATATGAACGCCGCAGTTGAGTTTTATGATCTTATTTTTAAAGGAGGTGAGATGACAAAGCTAAACAATGAAGGCCGAATGACGCTATGGGCCGGGACTGATTTTTTCTTTGCGCTCGCTGAACCCTTTGATGGCAAACAAGCTACTGCCGGCAATGGCACTATGGTTGGTTTTAATGTTTCAGCATCGGAAGTGAAACGTTTGCATCAGCTTGCATTAAGTATTGGGGGGACTGATGAAGGAAAACCCAGTATCCGTTCAGATAGGTTCTCCGCTTATGTGCGAGATTTAGATGGTAATAAAATCTGCTTTTTTGAATAATGATATCAGCCACTAAATACATCGAACTTGAGTGGCTGAATTGCTCTTATTTTTGATATATCGCTTCTAATTCAGCAGAAAGAATATCAAACACACGTCTCACCCTGAGACTTGTTCGTAACTCTTGATGGCAAACCAACCAAACAGGTAGCGTCATAACTGGCCCCATATATTCAAATGCGCGTGTTAGTTGGGGCTCTGCATCACCCATCTGTTCCGGGAAAAAAATCAAGCCTTGCCCCTCTTTACACAACTCAAGTTGTAACAATTGAAAAGGGGTAATAATTGGAAAATTTTGCTTAGATAAGTTCCAGCCCTGCTGATTAAGGATATCGGTAACCGCACTACTACGATCAAAGCCAATCAATTGGATGTTGTGCAACTCAGAAAAGTGACTTATTTTCGGTTGTGATGCGATATACGTTGCACTGCCATAAAGCCAAATAACTTCATCGCCAACCTTTTTGGCAATCAAATCATTTTGTTTAGGGTGAAAACTACGAATTGCAATATCAGCTTCACGGCGCTTTAAATCACTCGGTTCATTGGTGACCACCACTTCAATGTTAATACCAGGCTCTATCAGGCGTAACTTAGTAATGATTTTCGGTAACAGATAAGCTGCCGTTAGCTCGCCAGCAGAGACGACCACCGTCCCCTCGATTTGTTGTGATTTTCCGCAAGCAGCTAACGAAAAAGCTAAGGCCGCATCGCCCATTTCTCGTGCATGTGCTAACAATGATAAGCCACTTTCAGTTAACACTAAACGTTGTCCGACACGCTCAAAAAGAGTGATATTTAATGCACTTTCAAGTGCGCCAACTTGTCTGCTGAGGGTCGGTTGTGTCGAATTTAATGCTTTAGCGGCTGCGGAAAGTGTTCCCTCTTCAGCGGTCACTAAAAATGCTCGAATATGGTTCCAATCAAAGTTTAAGGAATGCCAGTTCATACAATTATGTATACCTATAATGTAAATGATGAAGTATTAATGTTTATATTGTATAGATAAAATTGCACCACATGAAATTATTTAAAGGGAAAGAGATGACAACACTTGTCGTAGGTGCCAGTGGTGCAACGGGGCGTTTACTGGTTGAACAACTATTAGCAGTGAATGAACCTGTAAAAATAATTGTGCGGTCATTATCTGCTTTACATGAAATTTTACCGTCCAATGTATTACAAGATGAACGCTTAAGTATCACTGAGGCAGATATTTTGGACTTAACAGAAGAGCAACTCATCAAACAGGTTAAGAATTGCCAAGTGGTTATTTCATGTTTGGGACATAACTTAACCTTGCGAGGAATGTTTGCCTCTCCTCGTCGTCTAGTGACACAGTCTGTGCAACGTTTAGTGTTTGCCATTCGACTCTGTTCGCGACAAAAAGTACCGGTTAAATTTATTTTAATGAATACAACTGGAAACAGGAATCGATTGGCAGGGGAGAAAGTCTCTTGCTTAGAGGCGCTAGCAATGTGCTTAATTAGAGTATTATTACCGCCACATGCTGATAATGAGTTGGCTGCTGATTATTTACAAAATAACTTACATCGGTTGCATAATATCGAATGGGTGGTAGTACGGCCTGATAGTTTAGTTAACAGTGATGTAGTGAGCGAATATGATATTTACCCAAGCCCTACTCGAAGCGCTATTTTTAATGCAGGTAAAACCAGTCGTATTAACGTCGCCCACTTTATGTGTCAGTTAGTCATCAATAAAGTACTTTGGCGACATTGGAAAGGGCAAATGCCAGTGCTTTATAATACGTTTAACTAACGCTTAATAAGCAATGCGAAACAGTGCTACAACGTCAGCGCTTTTCCCGTTAAATCATCTGGTCGGCTTTTGGTGAGGCGATTATTGCGTATCAAGTTCAATACGATCTCGGCCATTTTCTTTAGCTTTATAGAGTAGCTCATCTGCACGACGAACTATTGAATCACTGTTGTCGTTCGCTTTGCGAATGACGATGCCAACACTTAGGGTAATAATAATATCGTTATCTTGGTGTTTGATAGGCATCGATTTCAAGCGCTGTTGTAAACGTTCTACAAAGGTTTTAGCTCCCATTAAATCGGTCGATGGGAAAATAGCGAGGAACTCTTCTCCTCCCCAGCGACCGTAAAAATCACCTTCACGGCTCATTTTATTAATAAGATCCCCAAATAATTTTAAAGCTTGATCGCCAACATGGTGGCCATAGGTATCATTCACTACTTTAAAATGGTCGAAATCAAAAATAGCGACCGACATAGAAAGGTTATAACGGTTGCTGTTAGCGAGCTGTTTTTGTAACGCTTCATCAATACTGCGTCTGTTCGCAATTCCAGTGAGCATGTCTGTATTTGCTAACAACTCCAACTGCTGTTGTGCTTCCTTTAGTGCGTTTAAGTCATGGTTTCTGGCTATTTCGTGTCCGACCCATTCTGCAAATAAACGCACTAATTCAATATCTTGTTTAATAAAAGGGCGGGTAGGCTCTGGGCTAGAGAAGTTGAGCGTGCCATAGCGCTCTCCATCGACAAAAATTGGTGCACCTAAATAAGCCTCGAGACCAAAGTTACTAAAACAGGGATGCGATGAGATATGGCTTTTGGAAACACAGTTGAACCCTTGGACATCATTCGCGAGATAAACATGACTACAATAGGTGATCCCTAATTCAAACTCCATGCCGATCTCTAAGGCATCATCGGGGTGAACGGCTTGCTTAATTGTGTATTTATCACCTGTTATTTTGCTGAAAATAGCAATAGGTAGCGCAAATTGTTCACAACCTAATTTTAGAATAGCGTCAACGCGCTGGGTGAAATCTAAGTGTCGAGACGAGGTAATTGTATGCAGCTTGCCAAGCGTGTCTTCAGCTTTTAAACGGTCGGACTCGTCCATAATAGAAGCAACGTAAAATAGGATTTTTCCTGTTTTATCTTTAACTGGCCCACCTGTGGTATAACCTTTAAAAATTCGTCCAAATTTACTTTTATACTCAATTGCGTAGGTTTCATTTGAATATTCTGCTAAAGGATTAAATCGCTGCCTACCCTGTTTTTCATGATCACTGGGATCCGCATATAACACCTTGGTACTGCTGTTATTTAACTCATTATGCGAATAAGCAAACAACGTTTCTGCTGCTTGATTCATGGTAACAATTTTGCGGTCAACAGAAGCCAGAATATAGGCTGTAGGTAAGTGCTCAAATACTAATGTGAGCGTATTTATATCTAGCTCTGATGTTAATTCTAGTGGCTCTGACTTCACATGAGCTCCTTTACTAATGGTAATGACTTGCATTTAGTATTGCTTAAGCCACTAAGATGTCAAATAGCCCCAACCAATGTAATTTATTCGAAAAGGAGCTGCTTCTTTTTATTCTGTGAATTACGATTAGTTTACAATTCCATTTGACTGAATAGATAGGATCACGTTATTGTTCGGCCTCCTTTGGATATCGTGTTTAAAAACGATGCATTTATTAGCAGTAATAAGTGTTTGGGAACTTGGTCAAATACCAAGGCTGCCCCCGCAACGGTAGAGTGTTTGTAGCAATATAAATACTAAGCCCGGATACCAAACCATTGGATGATACATGCACTTGATGCATGTACCGTGGTGTTGCGGAGGGCTTCACCGGTTGGTTATTTTTTTGATATACAAACGCATTCATATTTTTAAATGCATTAAAACGATTGCCATCTCCTCCACAACTTCGCCTGTAATTTAATCAGACGGAGCTTTATCTGTGTTCACTTTAAAAAAAACTAATACCTTAAAAAGACTATTTCGCCCCCTTACGCTGTCATTGTGCTGTGCTTTACCATTGTCTGCACAGGCTCATTTTCAGATGCTTTATACCCCTGAATTATTGCGCGACAAAGGTGGAGAGATAAGTTTTAAACTTCCTTTTACACACCCCGCTGCCAGTGGTCATGTCATGAATGTTGCTAAGCCACAGGCATTCTATGTGATCAAAAAAGGCAAACAAACAGACTTAATCAACACCATTTCGAATATCGAATGGGCAAGCTCAGTTGATAAAGGTCTTGCCTATCAAGCTGATGTCACGCTACGTGGCTTAGGCGACTATGTGTTTATCGTGCAGCCTTCTCCCTATTTTGAAAAAGAAGAAGATATCTATATTCAGCAACTGACTAAAACCATTGTAAATGTTGGCAACCTGCCTACAGATTGGAACCAAGACTTTGGTTTAACAGCTGAAATTGTGCCTTTAACTAAACCCTATGCGATTTATGAAGGTGGTATTTTTAGTGCCGTGGTTAAGTCTAATGGACAGCCTGTGCCCTTTGCTGCAATCGAGGTTGAGTTTATGAATTACACCCCTGATATGCAAAGCAATGCCTTTGCCAAAACACCCACCATGACACCACCTGCAGATGTTTTTGTTACCCAAACTATCTATGCCGATGCTAATGGTACCTTTCACTTTTCGCTACTAAAAGCGGGGCAATGGGGATTTGCTGCTTTAGGTGTAGGTGAACAAAAAACCTACAAAGGCAAAGAGTTATCGCAAGATGCTGTGATTTGGGTGCAAGCAACCAAGTTGCCGTAACGCATAAAAATAAGCCTGTTGCGGGACTTATAGCAAACGGAATAAATAGATGATCGATTTTACTGGTTGAAATAGCCTACCCCTGTGTTGAAAGTTGAGTAAAGGTAATAACCATTTACATTAACTTTCGCTCTGGAGTGGGGTCTTCGCCACACAAAAATTTAGAGCATATTATGATTCGATTGCTATCAACAACGCATTAGCAACAGGCTTTTTCATGATTGAAAAGGGATATTTATGCATATTGTTGATGGTGCTTTAGCTGCCCCCATTCTGCTTAGCGGTGCTGTATTGGCGATCGCCGGTGTTTATATTGGCTTGAAGAAAATGGACTATGAGCAGCTCCCATTGGTGGGGGTGTTAGCTTCGGTTTTTTTTATCGCGTCTTATATGCATTTACCGCTTGGTTTTTCGAGCGTGCATCTGATCATGAATGGGTTATTAGGTATTTTGCTCGGTTGGGTCGCTTTTCCGGCGCTACTTGTTGCACTGCTCTTACAAGTTATCTTCTTTGGATTTGGTGGCTTGTTAGTGCTTGGTGTGAACACCTTCAATATCGCTTTACCGGCGGTGATTATCTATTACCTTTGTGGCCCAGGAATTCGTCATTCAAGTGCCAAGGTAGCTGCTATGTGGGGCGCAATCGGCGGTGCTGGGGCGATTATCCTAACCTCGGTGATGGTGGCATTTTCATTGGCGCTGTCCGGTGAATCTTTTGTCTTGGCAGCTAAAGCCGTATTGCCTGCTCATATCCCTATTATGGTGTTAGAAGGGTTTGTTTCTTACGCTGCCGTCTACCTTATTCATACCGTAAAACCCGAATTTATTACTAAGGAAGTTGCTCAATGAAAATCTTTTTCGCATCACTGTTGATGCTGTTTATGCCTTCAACGTTAGTTGCCCACAATGTCGTTGGTGGTGTTTATGCCAGTGGCGCTGTGATTGAGGGCGAAGCAGGTTTTTCAAATGGTTCGATGGCGCCAGAAGGTTCAGTAGTGAAAATTTATGATAAAAAAGGAACCCCGTTAGGGGAGGTGTTAACGGATGCCGAAGGAGGCTTTAAGTTTACTGCGCAAAAACGTATTACACATGTGTTTAAGGTAAATATGGGAGCAGGGCATGGTTTAACGCTACAGCTCCCTGCGAGTGAACTACCTGATAATTTAAGCCCAACGCTAGTGACTAAAAAAAGCCCCCAAGTTGCTCCGACAAAGAGTGTGTCGGCTACACCTTCGATCTCTAAAATCGATATAGAGAAGGCGGTCGCCAAACAGATAAAACCTTTGCGTCAAGAGATTCAAGCATTAAAAGAGAAGGCGGGTTTGCGCGATATTATTGGTGCTATTGGTTACATTTTTGGCCTACTTGGCTTAGTGGCCTTCCTTCGTGAGCGCAAACTAAAAGCGAAGCAAACATGTCACAAGGCTTAGAGCACAGCTTAACCTCTTGGTCTGGGCAAGCACTGAAACATGAAGCCTCTTGGATTGATGCTGTCGATGCACGCGTGCGTATTTTATGCAGTGCATTTTTTGCTCTCGTGGTGGTTTCTAGCCCTCATTTTTTGCCGGTATTACTGGGGCTTTTTATTGCCCTTTTCTTAGTAAAAATAAGCCGCTTAAATATTAAGCGAGCATTGCGCCGAGTGGTGGCAATGGATCTGTTTATGCTGACCTTAATCTGTGTTTTACCCTTTACCACTCCGGGTGATGCGATGTTTAGTGTGTTTGGTTTAAGCGCTAGCTGGCAAGGGTTAGCGCATGCATTGCTAATCACCTTTAAAGCTAATGCCGTGTTATTAGTGCTCTTTTCATTGGTTGCGACCATGAGTGCATCGACATTAGGGCATGCGCTCGCGCACTTAAAAGTACCCGATAAATTGGTGCATCTATTGCTATTTATGGTGCGTTATTTAGATGTTATCAGTGATGAATATAAGAAGATGCGCCGCGCAATGCAGGCGCGTGCCTTTGTGATGCAGACGAATAGACATACTTGGAAAAGCATGGGCTACCTGTTTGGAATGTTATTGATTCGCTCAATAGAGCGTGCTGAACGTATTGCTAATGCCATGAAGTGCCGTGGTTTTTGTGGACGATTTTACCTAAACGATGAGCTTAAACTTAATCGAATCGATCGACAGTTTAGTGCCTTTTTTATCTGTTTTTTAGTGTTGTTAATAGGGCTTAATTTCTGATGGAAAATACAAACAAAGCGTTACTTGAAATCGCTAATTTAAGTTATGCCTATCCTAAACAAAACAAAGTATTAAATAACATTCACTTTGTCTTAAATCGCCATGAACGGGTTGTTATCAATGGTGATAATGGCGCAGGTAAAACGACGTTATTGCATTTAATTGTTGGTCTTAAAAAAGCCAAGCAAGGCGAGATTATTGCCTTTGGCGAACATTGTAAAACTGAAAAACAGTTTAATAAAATGCGCGTCAAAGCAGGGTTGGTATTTCAAGATCCTGATGACCAACTATTTTGTCCGACGGTATTAGAAGATGTGATGTTTGGCCCCCTTAATCTCGGTTTTAGCAAACAGCAGGCGATTAAAAAATCATTACAAACCTTAGATAGCTTAGGTTTGAAGGGCTTTGAATCTCGAATTACTCATCAACTCTCTGGTGGCGAAAAGCGTTTAGTGACCTTAGCTAGCGTGTTAGTGATGCAACCTGAAGTATTGATTTTAGATGAGCCAACCAATGCATTAGATGAAAAAGCAAAAATACGTTTACTTCATGTGTTAAAAGCTTTGCCTCAGGCGATGATTATTATCTCTCACGATAAAGACTTTTCTCGTCAACTGGCAACACGTGAACTGTGTTTGCATGAAGGTCGGTTAAGCGAGTCTAGTTGCCAGCGTAACCTCATTGAAGCGGTGGCGTAATGAAAAACAGTCAACCAAGCAGTGATCTATCATTCCCTTTCTCAGCGGTACAGGGGCAAAATGTCTTTAAGCTGGCGTTGTTATTAGCAACGATTAATCCTGCCTTAGGTGGCGTATTAATATCAGGGCCACGTGGTTGTGCGAAATCGACATTAGCAAGAGCAATCGCAGATCTTCTTCCGGTAAAAACGGAACTGCCCCCTGCATTTATTACCTTGCCACTCGGTGCTAGCGAAGAGATGTTGATTGGTAGTCTCGATTTAGAACAGGTTTTACAGCAGAAATCAGTACAGTTTTCACCGGGATTATTAAAAAAAGCTCACGGTGGTGTATTGTATGTCGACGAAGTCAATTTGTTGCCTGATCACCTTGTGGATCAGTTACTTGATGTCGCCAGCAGTGGTGTTAATCGGGTTGAGCGTGATGGTGTTAGTCACAGTCATGATGCGCGT
Organism: Psychromonas sp. psych-6C06; assembly: GCF_002835465.1. Lineage (NCBI taxonomy): Bacteria > Pseudomonadati > Pseudomonadota > Gammaproteobacteria > Alteromonadales > Psychromonadaceae > Psychromonas > Psychromonas sp. psych-6C06. The sequence continues at coordinate 255,123 of NZ_PIZM01000006.1, forward strand.
TTTACTTTGATAGGCACAATGAACCCAGATGAAGGGGAACTAAGACCGCAGTTAAAAGATCGTTTTGGATTGATGGTTGAATTAGACAATCGTTACAGTGTGCAAGAGCGGGTCAACATCATCACCACACGGCAGGCTTACGAGCAAGATAAAATCGCTTTTTGTCAGCGCTATCAAACTCAGCAATTACAATTACAGCAACAGATCAGTGATGCCCAGCAACGCTTACCACAGGTCAGTTGCGATCAAGCTTGTTTGCTTGAAATTGCCACACGTTGCCAGCAAGCAAATGTTGAAGGATTACGCGCAGATATTATGATGCATCGCGCTAGTTTGACACATGCTGCATGGTGTGCGCGAGATGCTGTGACGCTGGAAGATATTCAACAAGTCGCGCCTTTGGTACTGCTGCACCGCGAGCAACAAAATGGCGATGCCTCTGGCCCTAGCAATAAAACACCACCCCCTGAGCAGGGCGGTGGTTTTTCTCGTCCGCCACAGGCAAATGACCATCAATTACCTAGCCATCAATCATCTAATGATAAAAATGAGGCACCATCAGCGCAGTCACAAACCTCGCAGGCGGGTGAATGGGGAGCAATGCCTAATAATAACGGAGAAGCACAGCGAACTGATACGACGCAAAACATAACGCTGCCTGAATACCAATATACCCCGCTAACAGAAGCTCTAAAACCTGAGCAATACCTCGCCTTTCATGCAAAGCAGGGGGCGCTGACCAACAGTGTGGGATATAAAAAATCATCACTTATGAGCAGTAAACCTGACTGGTTTAGCACCTTAAGGCAGAGTGTCGGAGAGTGGCCACCTAAACGTTTAGCGTTTAAAAGGCTTGCTCTTGGTGAACAAAAATTGCATCTGATTTTGCTCGATACCTCCGCTTCTACACTAACCCATCAGCTTTCTTCTATTGCCAAATCGGTAGTGATGAAAATTACCGATAACGCGTATCTTCGTCGTGACAAATTGAGTGTATTAGGTTTTGGTAATGACCATGTAGAAACACTTATAAAAGCAGGGCGGGCACCTAAAAATGTACAACATAAACTCGATAATCTCTGCGCGCAGGGGGGCACGCCGTTACGTCTTGCATTGCACCAAGCACACAAACAGATAACAAAATTACAGCAACAGTTTCCGGCTATTTCGCTGTGTTGTTATTTGATAACGGATGGAAGAAGTCGCGTTAACGTTGATGATTTAAAACTGTCTGTGCCGACCTTGCTGGTGGACATTGAAAAAGCGCAAATAAAACGCGGCCGTGGCAAGGTACTCGCGCAACAACTAGGGGCGCAATATGTTGCGTTACAGGCATAACAATGAGTAATAATAAGCAAGCCAGTTGTCCCGCACTGTTTCTGGCAGCCCCTGCATCAGGGCAAGGAAAAACCACTATTACCGCTGCTATGGCGCGTTACTTTTCTGAGCAAGGTTATCGGGTGCGGGTCTTTAAAACTGGCCCAGATTATCTTGACCCGCAAATATTAGCACAGGCCTCCCATAGCCATGTTGAGCAGTTGGATATGTGGATGGCAGGTGAGCAATATTGCCAGCAAAAGCTTTATGAAGCAGCGCTTGAAGCGGATCTTATTTTAGTCGAAGGGGCAATGGGCTTATTTGATGGCGAGCCTTCTAGTGCCGATTTAGCATCACGTTTTAATATCCCCGTGGCGATTGTGATGGATGTTAAAGGGATGGCGCAAACGGCAGGGGCCATTGCTATCGGCTTAGCAAATTACCGAGCAGGCAAAGAAGAGCAGTTTAAATGCGCTGGTCTTATTGCGAATAATTGCAGTACAGATAGGCATGCACAATTAATTCGTGAGGCGCTTTGTGAGCATTTACCCTTGCTAGCCTGTTTGAAAAAAGATGATCATATTGCACTGCCTGAGCGTCATTTAGGGCTCGTGCAGGCCAGTGAAGTTGCCGAGCAGTTAGAACAAAAATTCACGGATGGATGTGATTGGTTAATAGATGGTGTGGAGCGGGCACAGTCGCATAGCCCGCTTCTTGCTTTACCTAAGCCCGTCGATTTTTATGCTACACAAGCGATTGACGTTAACTTGTTAGGCGATAATAAGTTAGGCGGTAAAAAAATTGCGATTGCCCGCGATAACGCTTTCAGTTTCATCTATCAAGCGAATACCCGTTTATTAGAGCAGATGGGGGCAAGCTTAGTTTATTTTTCACCGCTCTCGGATAGCACACTCCCAGAGGCGGACGCATTATGGCTACCCGGCGGTTACCCCGAGCTATATGCAAAGCAATTGGCTGAAAATTATCCGCTACAGGAGCAACTGAGACGTTTTTATCTGGCAGATAAACCCATTTTGGCTGAGTGCGGAGGCTTCTTATATTGCCTACACGAGTTAGTGGATTTAGAAAATCAGCATCACCAAATGTTAGGTCTGCTTAACGGGAAAGGTTCGATGTCGGGTAAGCGTGGATGTCAGGGGATGCAAAAAGCGCGTTTACCAGAAGGGGATGTTCGTGGTCATGCACATCATCGTTCGCGTGCCATTATGTCCTGTGATGCGATCGGCTACGGGCAACGACAACGTCACCCCGCTCCCGGTGAAGCGATCTATCGAGATAAAAAACTGACGGGAAGTTATTTACACCTGTTTTTCCCTTCTAATCCTGCTGTGATTGCAGATCTTTTTTTAGGCAACTTACAAGCGGTTGATCGTCAGCAACTTAGCCAGTGGGAAAACTATCAATCGCCACAAAGTGCGTCTGTGGTGGGTGGTTAACGACTATGTGGCCTGAATCGAGCGAAAGCCAACAACCATTACGAAATGGTTTAACCACAGGAAGCTGCGCGACTGCTTGCTGTGTGGCTGCCGCGCGTGCGTTATTAGCAGACAAACAACCTGCGACGGTTGAGGTGAGCTTACCCCGTGGCGAGAAGGTCAACCTTAGTATTCTTGAATATAGCGCCATAGAGCGAGGCATTCGAACCGCGACAGTCAAAGATGCAGGAGACGATCCAGATGCAACTCATGGCGCCACGCTGTTTGTTGAACTGCGCTTAACTGTGCAACCGGGCATTGTTTTTAAAGCCGCCACTGGTGTTGGCACGGTCACGCGAGAGGGGCTGGTGTTAGATATTGGAGAGCCTGCAATTAATCCTGTGCCACGTCAAATGATGCGCAACCATCTGCAACATTATGCACACACTTACCATTATCAAGGTGGATTTGAAGTGTCCGTTGGTATTGAGAACGGTGAGCAGATCGCCAAGCACACCATGAATGGTCGTTTAGGCATTATTGGTGGATTATCTATTTTAGGTACGACCGGCATTGTGCGCCCTTACTCTTGCTCTGCTTACATTGCCTCTATCCATCAGGGTATCGATGTTGCACGTGCCAATGAATTTACTCACCTTGCGGCTTCAACGGGCATTGCCAGTGAACGCGCAATTAAAGATCACTATCAAATGCATGAAATCAGCCTGATTGAGATGGGTGATTTTGTCGGGGCGATGCTCAAATATCTGCGACGCGAAAAGATAGATAGTCGTACTGGCAAGCAGATCAAAAAGTTAAGTATCAGTGCCGGGTTTGGCAAGTTGACCAAGCTCGCGAATGGGCATTTAGATTTAAACAGTCGCCAATCAAGTATCGACTTTCAACAATTAGCAGACATTGCAGGCATGTTAGGCGCATCAGCTTCGCTACAAAATGAGCTCCTGAACGCTAATACCAGTATCGAAGTATTAAATAAAAGCAACGCCGTTGGGCTTGATATCGCGACGGTCATTTGCAAAAACGCCTTGGCCGTCGCGCGCAATATTGTGCATGAGTCGATTGATATAGAAGTGTGGGCCGTGGATAGAAAAGGGTTATTTGTCGCTAATTCATATGGGCATACATTTAAAAAAGGAATAAAACAGTGAAAGTGTTAGTGATTGGTGGCACTGCTGATGGGCGCTATCTAGCAACAGAGCTACATGAATTAGGTTTTAATGTTACCTACAGCATCGCAGGTATCGTACGTCAGACAAATTTAGCTTGTCCCGTTATCAGTGGCGGTTTTACTCAGTTTGGTGGTCTCGCACAATATGTTATCGACAATAATATTACCCACCTTGTCGATGTAACACACCCTTTTGCACAAACAATGAGTAATACCATTGCTGAGGTGAGTGCGGGTTTCTCATTACCATCAATCCGATTTCATCGTAAACAATGGTCGCAGAAAGAAAATGATCAGTGGATTGAGGTCACGCACTGGGATGAAGTGATACAAAAAATGGCGAACCATAGATCTGTGTTTATTACTTCAGGGCAAATAAGCCAAACAGTGATTGATAAAATCGCCACAAAAGTTGAAAACATATTCATTCGGACGGCAATGCCACTAAAGATAAATTTACCTGATAATGTGACTTGGATTAAAGCGATTGGCCCCTTTCAATTAACGAATGAACAACAACTGATTAAACAATATCAGATAGATGCCATTATCAGTAAAAACAGTGGTGGCGATGCGACCTACGCTAAGATCCAAGCCGCTGCCGATGCTGGTATTCCCGTTTATCAATTCAAACGTCCTCAACTTTTACCCACATTATACCAATTCGAAGATGCAGTCAGTTGCTTAAAACTACTGTTTTGCTTTAAAGGGGCAACCAGTGAAATTTGATTATATCCACGATCCTATGTTGATCGAGCAAGAGAGCTTTCGCCAAATTAGAGCCTTAACCGAGCTACAACAATTATCATTACAAGAGCAGCAAGTGGTGATGCGAATCGTGCACAGTGTTGGTATTCCAGCTGTTGCAGCGCAGGTGCGTTTTAGCGATTTGGCTTGTCATGCTGGTATGCAAGCTTTGCAGCAAGGAGCGCCAATTCTGTGTGATGTCGAGATGGTCAAGCAAGGTATTACGAAACGTATGATCCAAACCGAGCCGTTGTGTTTTTTAAATCATCCGGATGTGCCCGAGCGTGCTAAAGCGACGGGGGAAACGCGCACAATGGCGGCTTTAACTGCTTGGTTACCTTATTTAGCTGGCAGTGTGGTGGTTATCGGTAATGCACCAACGGCACTGTTTCGATTATTAGAGATGATTGCTCAAGGAGCGCCTAAACCCGCACTGATTATTGGCATGCCGGTCGGGTTTGTTGGCGCTGCTGAATCTAAACAAGCACTTTGGGATTGTCACCAGCAACTCGGTATTGAGTGTATTACCTTACTGGGTCGTGAGGGAGGTAGCGCGGTTTCAAGTGCAAGTTGTAATGCTTTATTGCGCTGTATTAAAGGCGAAATTTACTGATGTTAGACACGCATAATAAACAACATATTTCGGTATTAGGATTAGGTGTCGCTGAAGATGCGCTATTAAGTGAGCAGGCAATATGCGCATTAGCGCAGGCCGATTTAGTGATTGGATCAGCGCGCCAATTACAAACATTGAGTAAATTACTTGGCTCACAAAAAACCGCACTGTTACCTAAATTAGCACAATTAAAAGTCTTAATTGAAAGCGCGCAAAATGTGCTTATTTTAGGCTCTGGTGATCCGCTCTATTACGGCATTGGTACGTGGATAAGTAAACAGTTTAGTGAGGCAAACGTACAATTTTTCCCTGCAGTCTCGAGTCTGACACAGGCTTGTCATTGTTTAGGTTTCGCGCAGCAAGATATGAATGTCGTGAGCTTACACGGTCGCCCTTTAGCTAAATTAAAGGTCGCATTAAAAGCGCAGCAAACACTCTTGTTGTTAACCGATAAACACAGCCAACCGCAACACATTGCAGCTGTTTGTGTTGAAACGGGGTTTAACGATGCGCAGATTATCGTCTGTGAACGCCTTGGTTATACAGAGCAAAAAATATCGACGTTTAGTGTGCTGCAGTTAATTGAAAGTCCTCAATGCTTCGATACGTTGCACGTGACTTTTGTTGTTTGTGGAAATAATCAAGGCTATTTACCGACATTTCCAGGTATTAAAGATGAACATTTTGAGACTGGTGAATTAGGCGCTAAAGGCATGATCACTAAGCGCGAGGTACGTTTAGCAATACTGTCATTATTACAATTGCAAAAAAACGATCTTGTCTGGGATATTGGCGCAGGTTGTGGTGGTGTGGCGGTTGAACTTGCCTATTGGCAGCCGTTGGCACGCATTTATGCCATTGAACATAACGAAAAGCGTTTTGATTGCTTACAACAAAACCAACAAAAATTTGGTGTGGTGAGTAATCTAATCCCGACTTTTGGTCGTGCTCCCGCTGTTTTATCTGAATTATCTGAATTACCTCACGCGAATAAAATCTTTATCGGTGGCAGCGATGGTGAGTTACCGACGTTGCTGGACTCTCTATGGCAAGGCTTGCCCGAGGGCGGTCAAATCGTTGTTTCTGCGGTAATGGAACAAACCAAGTTTCAATGTTTTGATTTTTATAGGCAACGCGCCGAACAAGATGATTGTTGTTCTGAAACCCTACAGATCGCGATAAACAAAGGTGCAACCTTAGCGGGGCAGTTAATTTATCGTCCTGCGTTACCCGTCAATCTATTTAGTTTTATTAAAAGGAGTGTTTCATGAGTGCGTTGTTTATTGGCGTGGGCGTTGGGCCGGGCGACCCGGAGTTATTAACTCTTAAAGCCTTTCGCGCTATCCAAGCAGCTGATGTTATCTGCTATTTAGAAAATGAAGCGGGTGAGTCACAGGCCTTAAATATTGCAGTTGAAGCATTAAAAAATCCCATTAAAACGCAGCAACATCTAGGGGTGCGCTTTGCGATGTCGCGTGAGCGCATTGCCGCGAATCGTGCTTACGACAAAGCCATTACACAAATTCAAGCAGAGCTTTGCCTTGGTAAAACCGTGGTGTTTTTATGCGAAGGTGATCCATTGTTTTTTGGCTCTTTTACCTATTTATTAGAGCGCCTAGAAAACCAATATGACTCACAAGTGATTCCAGGGATTCCTGCCTTTGTCGCAGCAACCGCCACACTACAATTACCGTTAACGGTATTAAAGCAGTCCTTTGCGGTGATTACAGGGCGCCACAGTGATGAGAAAATTAAAACCGCTTTACTAGAGCATGATGCCATCGTGATTATGAAGGCTGGCATTGAACGTCCTCGTTTACTGGCATTACTTAAAGAAACAAACCGTTTTGATGATGGCCATTATTTGGAATATATCAGTCGTGATAATCAAAAAGTGATCACTGACCTAACGCAGCTAGAAAACAAAGTGGGCCCATATTTCTCATTATTTGTAATAACCCGACCTGAGAAAACAACAGGGGAGTTAATACGATGATACGCATCATCTGCTTAACAGAGCCGGGTTTACAACTTGGCAAACGATTAAACAAAGTCTTAATAAACAGCGAGATTAGTTTTAAAGCACAGCCTTTTAAAGAAACAGTGCAAGGCTATTTTGAACAGGGTGAACAACTGATCTTTATTTGTGCCACGGGCATTGTGATGCGCACCTTGGCACCTGTTATCAAAGACAAACACAGCGACCCAGCTGTGTTAGTACTTGATGAGTTAGGTAAGTTTGTGATTCCACTGTTATCTGGTCACGAAGGGGGGGCGAATGAGTTTGCTCGCCAAGTCGCTGAGTTACTTAAAAGCCAGTTGGTTATTACCACTGCAAATAACTATTTAAAACCTGTTTACGTCGTTGGCATGGGGTGCGAGCGACATTGCCCTGAGTCTGTATTACAGGGGTTATTAGATGAATGTTTATTAAAAGCAGGCTTAAACATTGCCGATATTAGCGCCATTTGTAGTATCGATATTAAAGGTGATGAATTGGGGCTTATTTCTTTAGCGAGTAACTTAGAAAAGCCTTATTTGACCTTTGATACAACACAACTCGCACAAGTTGAAGATCGTCTATCAACTAAATCCGATTACATTTTTAACACCGTCGGCGTTTATGGCGTAGCGGAATCTGCCGCGCTGTATCAAGCACAAGTAGCGACCGGGAATTGCAGTGAATTGGTCTTAAACAAAAACAAGAATAAACAGGCGACATGCGCGATAGCCAGATCATACAGCTAGAAAGCCTGAACGCTAGAAGCTGAAGGCTAGAAGCTGGAATGCTAGAAAGCTAGAACGCTTCAAGCCTTAACGCCTTCAGGCATCTTTGTCTTCGAGCCTTAACGTATTATTAAATATGGGAAAATTATGAGTAATAAAAAACAACTTTTTGTCGTGGGGATGGGACCTGGCGATGCTGATTTAGTGGCACCCAAGGCACTGAAAGCGATTCACCAAAGCACCGACCTTGTCGCTTATGGCCTGTATTTAGACCTGCTGGGTAGCGCATGTGATAACAAAATACATCACGATTTACCCCTAGGTGAAGAGATTGGGCGCGCACGGTTAGCGCTAGATTTAGCGGCTAGCGGTAAAACCACGGCATTAATTTCTAGTGGTGATATTGGTATTTATGCCATGGCGACATTAGTTTTTGAATTACTCGATAGACAGTTGCAGGGGCTTGAAAATCATCCTGAATGGTTGGATGTGGAGATCGATGTGATTGCCGGCATTTCAGCGATGCAGGCAGGAGCGAGTCGTATCGGTGCAATGCTAGGTCATGATTTTTGTACGGTCAGTTTGTCCGATTTACTCACACCATGGGAAACCATTAATAAACGTATTCACAGTGCGGGTGAAGGCGACTTTGTTATCTCGTTTTATAACCCTGTATCTAAAAAGCGAGATTGGCAGCTTAACCATGCGCGTGATGTGTTACTGAAATATCGCCCCGCTTCAACACCGGTTTTATTAGGTCGTCAATTAACGCGCGCAGATGAATCAATTCGTATTATTCGCCTTGATGAACTCGATGCAAAAGATGTCGATATGTTTACGTTAGTGAGTGTTGGCAATAGTGAATCGAAACATATTATCAACGGCACGCGAGAATGGGTATATACCCCTCGCGGCTATAAAAAGAAGCTTTAAGGGAAATAGCTAGAAGGCAAGGAACGCTTGAAGGCAAGGAATGCTCGAAGGCAGGAACGCTTGAAGGCAAGGAATGCTAGAAGGCAAGGAACGCTTGAAGGCTGGAAGGAATTATAGCCTTCAAGCTTCTAGCCTTTTAGCTTTTAACCTTCTGGCTTTTAGTTTTTAGCATTATTTAAAAAGGAAGAGAAATGACTGTTTATTTTATCGGTGCAGGTCCGGGTGATCCTGAATTGATGACCCTTAAAGGGGCGCGTTTATTAAAGCAGTGCCCGGTGGTGTTGTATGCCGGATCATTGATTCCGCGTGAAATATTACAAACAGTAGAGGACACCGCAGAGCTGATTGTTGATACCGCCAAAATTAACCTTGATGAGATGGAGGCTTATTTTGTTGAGGCTGCCAGTGCCGGTAAGGATGTTGCGCGTCTTCAATGTGGCGACCCTGCCTTGTATGGCGCCATTGCAGAGCAAATTCGTCGTCTTGAAAAACATGGCATTGATTATCAAGTAGTACCGGGCGTGAGCGCCATGGCTGCATCGGCTGCCTATTTAGGCAAAGAGTTAACCCTTTCTGGTGTCTCACAAACGGTGATCATGACTCGTTATGAGGGCAAAACCCCTTTCCCAGAGCGTGAGCGTTTGCCGCAACTCGCACAAAGTGGCGCGACTTTGGCGATTCATCTTGGCATCACCAAAATTCGTAAAATAGTGGCGGAACTTATCCCTCATTATGGCGAAGATTGTCCGGTTGCTGTGTGTTATCGAAGCTCATGGCCAGATCAAGATAAAGTCACTGGCACGCTGGCAGATATTAGCGACAAAGTAGAAGCAAAGGGCTTTAAATTAACCGCACTTATTTTAGTCGGTCATGTATTAGATACTGATAATTTTCAAGATTCTTATCTTTACCATAAAGATAAACCCAACATTTTCCGTCGCCGTAAAGGCGCACTATCCATTGAACAATTAGAGGCTCAAAATGTCATCAAATAACATCTTATCAACTACCCCTGCGTTAAATAAAGTCCCCACAACCGTGGTGACGGGGTTCCTAGGAAGCGGTAAAACTACGTTATTAGCGAATCTGCTTAAAAAGGCAAAGGGCAAACGTATTGCGGTGATCATGAATGAGTTTGGCGAACTAGATATCGACTCTGAACTACTGCGTACTTGTCCCTTTGAAGCGGGCGAATGTGAAGACGATGCAGCGCAATTAGTGGGTGCTGGTGATGGCAGTAGCGATGGTATTTACGAATTGGCGAATGGCTGCATTTGCTGCACCGTCGAAGAGGAATTTTTACCGGTGATGGAAAAGTTGGTTGAACGTCGCGATCAAATTGATCACATTTTAATTGAAACATCGGGGCTTGCGTTACCAAAGCCATTAGTACAAGCCTTTAACTGGCCAGGTATTAAAGAGCACTGCACCGTAGATGCGGTGATCACCGTGGTTGATGGGCCTGCTATTGCCGCCGGGCGTTTTGCAAATGACGAAGAAAAAGTCCAAGCGCAACGCGCATTAGATGACAGTTTAGATCACGACCCAAGCCTACAAGAGTTATTGGATGATCAACTTAATTCAGCAGATTTAGTGGTGGTCAGTAAAAGTGACCTATTAAATGAAGGGCAACAATTAAGCGTCCAAGAGGTGCTTAAAACGCGCTTACCTAATAGCGTAAAAACAGCTTATGTGAATAATGGTAATGTGCCCCTTGAAGTATTAATTGGCATCAATGCTGAATCAGAAAAGAGCATTGATGCGGTGCATAATCATCACGATCACCACCATGCACATGGTGCACATCATGATCACGCCCATGATCACTTCGACTCGATGGTCATTTCCTTAGGCACGGTCAATGCACAAAAGTTAACGGCTTGTGTTGAAACCCTACTCAATGAATATAACTTGTTCCGCATTAAAGGCTTTGCTGCCGTTGAAGATAAACCGATGCGCCAAGTATTACAGGCGGTGGGCAAACGTTTAGACACTCATTTCGACCGTTTATGGAGCGTACAAGAAACCGCTAAAACCGAGCTGGTATTGATTGGTAAGGGATTAGATGAAGCGTCAATCACCTCACTACTCAAAACTGCAGAGGTGTAAAACAGCATGCATTTATTAGCAGCACAACCGGGTGGATTTACAGAGCAAGAGGGGATTGTCGATTTAGCACAATCACCTGCTCCGATGGTGGTGTTTAGTGCTGCTGATAGTCAGTTAACGGCGCTTTCTGCAGGTTACCAACAAGCGAGTGATGCATGTATTGAGCAATCTCCACTGGTTGATGTGCGCTTGGTCAATTGGACGCATTTATTAAAACCGGCTGCCTTTGATTTATATGAGCACAAAGTGTTGCAACACACTACCTTAGTGGTTGTGTCGTTATTAGGTGGCAAGGCTTACTGGGAATATGGCGTTGAAAGGTTGTTACATTGGGCTGAAGAGCTACCCGAGCGGACGCTTATTTTAGTGCCCGGTGATGACCATATCGATCCGCAATTAGTTGCACTTTCAAATTGCAGTGCATCGCAACAGCAGCAGGTATGGCGATATTTTCGCGCGGGGGGAATCGAAAATAGTCAGCAGTTATTTATCTTTTTAAATCAACACTACTTTGCACATAAACCTGTGAATGCGATTAAAGACGCGCAATTTTTACCGGTCGCACAGCTTTATAAAGCGTCGACAGAATCTTGGGTTGAAGGCCAACCTGTTGTCGCTTTGCTGTTTTACCGTAGCCATTTACAGTCGGCAAACTGTCAGATGTTTGAGCAACTGATCGCCTTGATGAGCAAGCAGGGGTTAAATCCATTACCTATAGTGATTAGCTCCCTAAAAGATAAACAGGCGCTGGATATCGTTAACCAGTTGCTCTGTGAGCATCACTGCTCATTAATCTTAAATAGCACCGGCTTTGCATCAAACTCGGTCAGTACACCCACTTTAAGCTCGCAACCCAACAGCTTTAAACGCCTGTTTAATAGAGATGTGCCGATTCTTCAACTGGTGTTGTCGAGTAGCACATTGCAAGACTGGACTGACTATAAACAGGGCTTACGCAGTCGTGATATTGCCATGCAGGTCGTGTTACCTGAGATGGATGGTAAAGTATTAACACGCGCGATTAGTTTCAAAAGTGAAACCTATTATGATGCCAAAACAGAGATTTCATTGGTGCAATATCAGTTGCATCCTGAGCGTGCTCTGTTTGTGATTGAGTTGGCTAAAAAGTATGTGCAGCTGGCTAAAACGGAGAATAAAAATAAACGTATCGCGCTGATCTTAGCCAATTATCCGACCAAAGATGGACGCATTGGTAACGGTGTCGGACTAGATACGCCTAATTCGACCATTAATATTTTAAAGGCTTTAAAAGCCGCTGATTATCCGGTGGGCAATGTGCCGGACAATGGCAATCAACTGATTGAGCAGTTGCTGCAATCAGTCACCAACAATCCAAATACCTTACACCATCTTGCTTGTTGGCAAAGTTTGTCTTTAAGTGATTATAAAAAAGCCTTTGCGACACTGCCCAGTGTTAGCCAACAAGCGATAAACGATCGCTGGGGAAGGCCCGAAGAGGATATAAAATGCCGAGATGGGCGTTTGATGATCGCTGGCATTCGTTTGGGAGAAACCTTTGTGGGCATTCAGCCTGCACGTGGTTTTAATATCGATTTATTAGCCAACTATCACGATCCAGATTTAGTACCACCGCATAACTACTTAGCCTTTTATTTTTGGCTGCGTTTTCAATACCAAGTCAACGCAGTGATTCATGTTGGGAAACACGGAAATTTAGAGTGGTTACCCGGCAAAGGCTTAGCGTTATCCAATGAGTGTTGGCCAGATGCCGTGCTGGGGCCGATGCCCCATTTTTATCCTTTTATTGTTAATGATCCAGGTGAAGGGGCGCAGGCAAAACGGCGCACTCAAGCGGTCATTATTGATCATTTAATGCCGCCCATGACCCGCGCAGAAACCTATGGTGAGTTGGCTGAATTAGAAGGGTTAGTGGATGAGTATTATCAAGCACAGGGATTAGATATTCGCCGTGAACAGTGGCTTCGTGAGCAGATATTAAGCAAGGTTCAAGATACCCATATTTTAGATGAACTAAACGATACGGCCCGTGAAGATGATGGCCAAGTGCTAGAGCAATTAGATACTTATTTGTGTGATATTAAAGAAGCGCAAATTCGTCATGGTTTGCACATATTAGGGCAACTGCCAGAGGCGCATAAAGTAGCTAATACCTTGGTGGCATTGTTACGTTTACCCCGCGGAGAAGGGGCCATTAACCAAGGCATATTGCACTGTTTAGTGGACGATTTTGCACTGCGCTGTGATGCTAACACGGCCTTTGACCCACTAACGTCAAGTCGTGAAATATGGTCAGGAGAAAAACCGATATTACTCGCGCAAATAAGCGATGCGTTATGGCGTAGCCATGCAGATACCCGTGAACGTTTAGAGCTAGTTGCATTAGATTGGGTGCAACGCTACTTAATTGAAACGCAAGATTTACAGGCGTTAAATGCTTACCCTGCCACGCAGCAACTGTTTTTCTATGCCCAAAGTACGATTAAAAAAGCATTACAGCAAAGCGTGGAAAATGAGATGAGTGCCATCATCGATGGCTTAGCTGCTAAGTTTATCGATGCAGGCCCGAGTGGCGCACCTACCCGAGGTCGCTTAGACACCTTACCCACTGGGCGAAATTTTTATTCTGTGGACAATCGTGCCATCCCTTCAAAAGCGGCTTGGGTTTTAGGGCAACAATCAGCGCAAGCTTTGCTTCACCGTCATTTACAAGAGCATGGTGATTACCCGAAACAGTTAGGTTTATCGGTGTGGGGAACGGCCACAATGCGCACCGGGGGAGACGATATTGCACAGGCATTTGCACTGATGGGTATTAAACCTATCTGGGCGCAGGGGAGCCATCGCGTTATCGATTTTGAAATTATCCCCTGCCAATTATTAGGCCGACCTCGTGTTGATGTCACCCTACGAGTGTCGGGTTTTTTCCGTGATGCATTTGCCAATGTTATGGCGTTATTTGATGCCGCAGTGGTTGCCATTAGTGAGCTCGATGAACCGGGCAATGGCAACATAATTAAACAACATATTAGTCAGCGTGAAGCACAATTGATTGCCGATGGTGTGGCGATTAGCGAGGCTAAACGTCAAGCGAGTTATCGTGTTTTTGGCTCTAAACCAGGCGCTTACGGAGCGGGTTTACAAGGGCTAATTGATGAGCGTTGCTGGGAGAAAAAAAGCGATTTAGCCGAAGCGTATCTTAATTGGGGCGGTTACGCCTATGGCAACAGTGGTAAAGATGGCGTGCAAGCTAAAAATGCTTTTTTACATCAATTAAGTCACTTGGATGTGGTGGTGCAAAATCAAGATAACCGCGAACATGATCTTTTAGATTCCGACGATTATTACCAGTTCCAAGGTGGCATGAGCAACGCAGTACAGGTTTATTCGGGAAGTGCACCGAGTATTTATCACAGTGATCATAGTAACCCTAGCAAGCCGGTTATTCGCACCTTAAAGGAGGAGTTGAATCGCGTATTGCGTTCGCGTGTTTTAAATCCTAAGTGGATAGAAGCGATGCGCGAGCATGGTTATAAAGGCGCGTTTGAGATGGGAGCGACGGTCGATTACCTATTTGCCTATGATGCCACCACCGATCTCATTGCTGATTATCAGTATCAGCAAGTGACCGATACTTTATTGCTGGATGAAACCAATCAACAATTTCTGCGTGACAATAATCCACAAATAATGGAAGAGATGGCGGAAAGGTTAATGGAAGCGATGCAACGTGGCTTATGGCAAGCGCCAGAGCAATACCAGCAACAACTACAAGATTTGTTATTAGCGTGCGATGAGATGCAAGAGAGTAAATAGATGATCAGTAAACACAGTTATACACAAGCAGAGAAACAGGCGCTTTATCGAGCGATTGCGGAGCGACGCGATATGCGTCATTTCATTGAGGCACCTTTAGAGGAGGGGCTATTAAAGCGGCTATTGAGCGTTGCGCATCAAGCGCCAAGTGTTGGTTTAATGCAGCCATGGCGTTTTATTCGCATTACCGACCAGCAATTAAAAGTGAGCATTAAAAGCTTAGTGGAAAGTGAGAGAAATATTACCGCTGCGCAGCTCGAAGAGCGTAAAAATGAGTTTCTGAAATTAAAAGTTGAGGGAATTTTAGAGTGCGCAGAACTGCTTGTGGTAGCGCTACCCGCGGACAGAGAAAAGCATATTTTTGGGCGTAGAACGATGCCAGATATGGATCTTGCCTCCGTTTCCTGTGCCATTCAGAACATGTGGTTAGCGGCTCGCGCCGAAGGTATTGGTTTGGGCTGGGTTTCATTGTTTGACCCCATTGAATTAGCGCAATTATTAACTATGCCTGCAGGCAGTCGACCAGTTGCAATTTTATGCACTGGTCACGTTGAAAAGTTTTATGAAAAACCGATGCTAGTGGAAGAAAATTGGATACAGCCGATTGAGATAGAAGAATTTTTGTATGAGAACCATTGGCCAATTAAATAATTACATTTAAATACGATAGAGAGAGTTAACAATGAGTACAGCAGTAACCAAACAAGGGATCATGGTTTGTGGCCATGGTAGTCGCGATAAAGATGCAGAAAGAGAGTTTGCCTTAGTGGCTAGTGGTCTTAAAAAACGCTTTCCTGAATTACCGATCGAATACGGATTTTTAGAGTATTCTGCGCCAAATATTCACATGGGCTTAAACAGTCTTATTGATCAAGGTGTTGAACATATCTATGCGGTACCGGGTATGTTGTTTGCAGCGACACATGCTAAAAATGATATCCCTTCTGTATTAACGACTTTTGAAGAGAAAAATGCAGGTTTGAATGTCAGTTATGGTCAAGAGCTTGGCTTACAAAAGCCGATGATTGATGCTTTTCAAGCGCGTATTTATGAGTCCTTAGGCTTAGATGCTGATAACCCACCCGATGCACTTTACGATACGATGTTAGTCGTGGTTGGGCGCGGTACATCAGACAGCGAAGCGAATGCAGAAGCGGCTAAATTAACACGTATTGTCAGTGAAAACATGGGCTTTGGTTGGGCGGATACGGTTTATTCTGGGGTCACTTATCCCTCAGTGGGAGTGGGACTCGAAAAGCTGTTAAAACTCGGTTACAAACGCATCGTGGTTGCACCTTATTTCCTTTTTACCGGACGCTTGATTAAGCGTATTTATGGTTACATTGACAAAGTTGCATCGGAAAACCCGCATGTTGAATTCTTAAAAGCGGCTTATCTACGTGATCATGAAAAAGTGATTGATGCCTTTGAACATCGTATTCGTGAAATTATGGAAGATAAACAAACGAGTGATGAGGGATTAATGCAAACCTTTAAGCGTCGACTGGCCGCAGGTGAAGTTGATGTGCACCATCATCATGCTGAATATCAAGATCCGGCACATAGTCATGCTCACGATCATAGTCATTCTCACGATCACAGCCACGATCAGGCACATAGCCATTCTCATTCGCACAGTCATGAACACGGCCATGGACACAGCCATGATAATGTCGAACCTCATAGTCATGGTGTTTATAAACATATCTGGCATCCATTGGGGCCAAGAACCATGATTGGTGAAGGGATCTGTAACTGCTTTATGAGCCAATTTCCGCAAGAGTTATTAGCAGAAGAGGTCGAGCGGATTAACAATGGTGTGCAGGGCGAAGCGTTAGCACATCGTAAGTAAATGTTTATCTCTGTTAAATTGAAGCAAGTGTCCGTTTCAATTTAACAGGTTCTGCTTTACTCTGTTTGATAGCGCGAAGCCACTCACCTTGTTTCAAGCGGGCCGTTTCAGATTCGCTTTTTAATAAAGCCAACGGGTACCACAATAAAAAAATGAATCCATTATGATACTGATAACGCTATTGTGTGCGCTACTGATTGATCACCTTTTGGGTGAGCCTAGGCGTTTTCACCCTCTGATTTTTTTTGGTAATTTGGCGCGCAAATTAGAGAAACGATTAAACCAAGGTAGTCACCGGAAACGTTTACTAATGGGTATCGCAGCATGGTTAATACTCGTTATACCTATCCCGTTATTGGTTGTTGCTGTTTTATCCTTTGTGCCATTTTATATCGCTTTTTTGATTAATGTTTATGTGGTTTATTGGGCAGTTGCCTTAAAAAGCTTAACTGAGCATGGCATGCAGATATACCAACCATTAACAGATAATAACCTCTCACAGGCGCAACATTACTGCGCTTATATCGTCAGTCGTGATACCAGTGAGTTAGATGCGCAAGCGATCAGCCGTGCGACCACCGAGTCTATGCTAGAAAATGGTCACGATGGTGTTACCGCCACCCTTATCTATTTTGTCATTGGCGGTGCACCGCTGGTTATTATGCATCGATTAAGTAATACCTTGGATGCGATGTGGGGTTATCGTACGGCGCAATTTAACTATTTTGGAAAATGCAGTGCAAGAATGGATGATCTGCTTGGTTTTATCAGCGCGAAAGTCACGACTCTATTATTTGCCATCGTAGGTCTATTTAATGGCACAGCAAAAATGGCGCTATTTAATGCTTATCAACAAAGTAAAACCTATAAAAGTCATAATGGTGGCTGGGTTATGGCTGCTGGCGCGACGGTGATCAATGTCTGTTTAGGTGGTACTGCGATCTACTTTGGAAAATCAGTTCAGTCACCACAACTTGGTCAAGGCGAGGCCGTACAAAGCAAGCATATTAAAATGAGCCTGACACTGGTGAGACAAGCGGTATGTGTGGGTTTGATCATCCTATTCTTTTTACAATGGATACTTTTTTAATGGCTATTTTACATGGTGGGCAACTCGAACGGGTGGCGACACAATTTAATATTCCTCGCGCACAATGGTTAGATCTGTCGACCGGCATTGCGCCTTACAGCTACCCAATCCCCGATATTCCCGCGCAAGCGTGGCAACAATTACCACATATCTCTAGTCGCTTAATCGCAGTTGCTAAGGTTTATTATCAAGCGCAACATTGTTGGCCTGTTGCAGGAAGCCAGCAGTTAATCGAAAAGCTACCGCAATTATGGGAAAAGCGTTTATCCGCGAGCAGTAAAGAGATGCCCTGCAAACATGTTTACCTGCCCAAGGTTGGTTATAAAGAGCATCAACATGCATGGCAACAAGCTGGCTACCAGCTGCACTTTTATCAACAAAGGCTACCTGAAGTATTAGCGCCCAACAGCGTGGTGGTGGTGATCAATCCTAACAATCCGCTTACCGATCAATTTACCGTTGCGCAGTTACAAGCCTTAGCTGAACGTTGCCAAACGCAGCAGGCATTACTGGTCATTGATGAAGCCTTCGCAGATATTTTTGATGCGGACTTTAGTTATGTCCCGCATTTAAGTGAGGCGCAGCAAAATGTGATTGTATTACGCTCCTTTGGTAAGTTTTTTGGATTAGCCGGATTGCGCATAGGTTTTGTTTGTAGCAGTCAATATTGGTGCGAAGTGATCCAAGAAAATATTGGACCGTGGTCAGTTAACGGCCCTGCGCTATATATTGCTGAGCAGGCATTAAGCGATACGGCGTGGCAAGTTAAACAGCAACAACGGTTGCAGGTGCAGCGTCATAAAATGCAGCAGTTATTAAGCGAGATCTGGCCAATGTATCGTATTGAAAGTAATGCCTTATTCATGACCCTGTTTACTGAATATGCACCGCTTATCTATCAACAACTTTGTCAGCACGCGGTTTATGTACGTTTGACCGATGAAAAAAATGCGCTGCGATTTGGTATTGCCGACGAGAAACAGTTACAAAAGCTGCAGGAGGTATTTATGCTATCCCGTAAAGCATTATCAAAATGATCAACCTTGCCTGCTAAACTTTACAAGCCGAACAACCTCTAACATCAATTTCCACTTTGAACTAATACCAAATCCACTAAATAACTGTTCAATCTTACTGGTTAAAAGAAGCTATTTCAGCGTTAAAAATTTCGTAAAGGGAACAACCATTTGCATCAATTTTCGCATTGAACTAACTCCTTTTTTCTGCGTAATATTTGATCACTATATTAGCGGAATTGGTATAACCCCTCCTTCCTGCGCAATATGTGATCACCATTATTAATGGGGGGGGATCTCACTTTTTCCTATTTCCGCAAAATATTGTTGAATCTAATTATGATAATGATTATCATTTGCATGTCATTTAAATTAATCGGGAAAAAGGAGATTCGATGCAAAGTGATAAACAGGAAAAACCGCTATTACAGGTCAAAGACTTGGTGGTGGAATACGTTACCGATGACGGGGCTTTCCGTGCGGTTAATGAGGTCAGTTTTGATATTGCACCTGGCGAAGTTTTTGGTTTAGCGGGTGAGTCTGGCTGTGGCAAAAGTACCATCGCATTTGCGATCACGCGTTTGCAAAAGCCACCGGCAATTATTCCTAGTGGCGAAATCTTTTATAAAGGCACTAATCTGCTCAACCTCTCTGATAGTGAGCTACAAGCTTATCGTTGGACACAAATTGCGATGGTTTTTCAGAGTGCAATGAACTCATTAAACCCGGTTATCAGCATTGAAGAGCAGTTTTGTGATGTCATATTGGCGCATACCAACATGAGCCGAAGTGACGCAATAGAGCGCGCTAAAAAACTCATGGATGTGGTTAAAATTCCACGTGAACGCATACGCGATTACCCACATCAATTTTCTGGTGGCATGCGCCAACGTTTGGTGATTGCAATTTGTTTGGTGCTTAATGCAAAACTGATTGTTATGGATGAACCTACTACGGCGTTAGATGTGGTGGTACAGCGAGAGATCCTGCAGCAGATTTACCAATTAAAAGATGAGTTTGGCTTTTCGATTCTCTTTATCACCCATGATTTGAGCTTGATGGCACAGTTCTGCGACCGTATCGGCATTATGTATCAAGGAAAATTAGTTGAGGTGAATGATGCGCAAGAGATACGTAATTATCCGCGTCATCCATACACTAAAAAGCTTTGGTCTGCTTTTCCTTCTATTCATGAAGGGCGCAAAAATTACCAAGCAAATAGTGATTTTATTCCTAAAATTGTTAATGCATAAGCGAGGTTTACATGTCTGATTTAAATACACCTATTTTAGAAATGAACAATATTGTTAAAGATTTTCACAGCAAAGGTTTTTCTGGCTCATCGGTTTTTAGAGCGCTGAATGGGATTAATTTCAAAATTTATCAAGGCCGTGCGCTTGCACTTGTTGGTGAATCGGGTTGTGGTAAAAGTACCTGCGCTCGTTTGATAACTAAAATAGAAACGCCCACTGAAGGGGAGATTTTGTTTCATGGTCAAGATATTGCAACGATCAGTAAACGTGACGAAGTTTTAAATTACCGTAAAAACGTACAAATGATTTTCCAAGACCCATTCAGCTCACTTAATCCAACGCATACTATCTACCATCATTTATGTCGTGCGTTGTTGATCCATGATCGATGCGTCAATAACCCTAAAAAATTACGTAGCCGTATTGAGGAGTTATTAGCGCAGGTAGAGTTACCCAGCTTAACCGCAGATAAATACCCTTATGAGTTAAGTGGTGGTCAACGTCAACGCGTCAATATGGCGAAAACATTAGCTGTCGGTGCTGAGTTGGTACTCGCTGATGAGCCGACTTCAATGTTAGATGTATCGATTCGTCTTGAGGTGCTAGATACCATGAAGAAGATGAAGCAGGAGCATGATATGGCGTTTTTATATATCACCCATGACTTAGCAACTGCGCATTATATTGCTGAAGAAACTGCAGTTATGTACAAGGGGCAAATCGTGGAGTGGGGCGATACGCATGAGGTTATTAATAATCCACAGCATCCTTATACTCAGTTATTAATTTCTGCGGTACCTGATCCGGAAGTTAAATTTAGAGAGGTGATGGAGCAAGATCTGGATTTCTCAATACATGCCGAAACCGTGCGTGCGCAAAGTGGTCATAAGGTTAATCAAGCGAAACAGATTAACCATAACCATTTTGTGCGCTTGCTAGCCAGTTAAGGAGTAGGGGAGTTTATGTCATCATTTTCAATCGGGCAGTTTTCACTTGAGTATTGGCAGTCATTAACTGAAGAAGCGCAAACCAATCTAAGCCTCGGTGAATATTACCAAGCAGAGGAGTGTTACGGACATGCGTTAACCGAAGCGCAGAAGCTGATTGATGATCTCAGTTTAAGTGCTCAATATGAACACAGCGCACGGTTGTATAAAACGGCTTGTTATAATTTAGCGCGTGTTTGCCAATATCAAGCGCGCACCGATGATGCCTTTTATTATCATCAACTTGCACATATACAAATCCAGCAGTTTGCGGATAAACAGCAGCTGACTCCGGTGACGCGTTACTCCGCCTTGCAAGTCTTAGACGGTACAATTGTTACCCTGTTAGAGTATTATCAGCAATCCAACGTGAAAGCGTCGAAAAAGTTTGCCGATGCACTTATTAATGAGCATGTTGCCTTCATGGAAAAGCATAATAATATGAACCTATTAAGCGAAGCGCCACAGGAAACGACAGGATGCGGGCAATGTGAAGGCTGTGTGGTTCCCGATACAGAGAATGCGGTGATTCATTAATTTACTGCGCAGGGTAGGGGAATTCAGGGAACAGGCTGTAAAACGCTGTTCCCTGAGAAATAATAACGAGATGAGTGCGTTATCATTACTCCTGATAGCGGTTGTTTACTGTTTATTGCCCCACTCGCTTGGGTCCGTTACATAGGTAACACCGCCATCCATCATAATATCGCTGGTGGTCATAAACGCCGAATCATCGCTGGCTAAAAATAGCGCCGCCCCTGCAACCTCTTCAACTGCGCCTTTACGACCTAGTGGAATACCCTCTTTAGCCGCTACTTCAACCTGTTCACGGTAATCGACTTTATCCCAAATATCTGTATCTGTTACACCAGGAGAGATGGTATTAGCGCGGATCTTTTTAGCTGATAAACCACAGGCAAAACTTTTCGTTAATGAAGAAATAGCCGCTTTTGATGCATTATAAGGTGCTTGATTCCAGCTTGCATGCAGTGCGCCAACGGAAGAGATTGAGATAACCGATGCACTTTCATTAAGTAATGGCGTCGCATATTGCATGGTAAAAAACGCCCCTTTTACATTAAGATCAAACATCGTATCGAAGTCTTGCTCGGTTGTATCGGTAAACGGTTTTAACTGATAAGCACCTGCGTTGACCACTAAAATATCAAGGCTGGCAAACTCTTTAGTGATCAGCTCGTAGGCCTTAGCAATTTCACTGACAGAAGATATGTCAGCGACCACTTCTAGTGCTTTACCGGCAAAAAATTGTTGGTTAAGTTGGCTTAGTTTCTGTGCATTTCTACCGTTAATAGCGATAGTTGCGCCCTCTTCAAAGTAACGTTTAGCGATTGCTAAACCAATGCCAGAGGTTGCACCGGTGATAAAAGCTTTCTTTCCTGATAATTTCATAGTTATCCACTTATTGATTAAGGCAAGGGAGGGCGTGGTTGAGCATCGCCATATTATTTTCTTCGATTATATACAGATGGTGCGACTTCTCCAACCAACGAAATATTTTGCTGGTGGTGATGGTTTTCAAATAAAACAAGCGTTGCAATTTTATTGCTAAACAAGCTTTTATGAAGCTTATCAATATATGCTGGCGATTATTTATCTACTATCAGAGCACGCTTAATTTTTATCACTGAGGTAAACAATGCAAAAGAACCTGTTTAATACTCCTTATTTTTCTGACTGGCCCAAAATAGACTCACAGATAAAGCAAGATCCTACCGTTGAACAAGCCATTATAAAGATACTTAAACAGATGACCTTGCAGGAAAAAATAGGTCAGATGGTGCAACCGAATCTGCGTGGTGTGACGCCTGAGCAGGCGAAGCAGTATAAATTAGGCTCGATTTTAAATGGGGGCGGAAGCTGGCCAAATGAAAATAAATACGCCTCTGCGCAAGAGTGGGCAGATAAGGCGGATGAGTTTTGGTTCGCAGTAAAAGTCGCATTTGCCGATCGCCCCTTTGATATCCCTTTTATGTGGGCAACCGATGCAGTACATGGGCATAACAATGTTTATGGTGCCACGGTGTTTCCACATAATATTGGTTTGGGTTGTGCGCGCGATGCTGATCTTATTCAGCGTATTGGCGAGATCACCGCGATTGAAGTGGCTGCAACGGGGTTAGATTGGACATTCGCACCGACCGTGGCCACACCACGCGATTTAAGGTGGGGCAGGGTCTATGAAGGATATTCTGAAGATCCGAGTATTACTTATCTTTATGCTGCAAAAATGGTGAAAGGTTTGCAGGGCGATAGCGAAGCATTACAGGGTGATACTAAAGTTATCTCTAACGTAAAACATTGGGTTGGCGATGGAGGCACTTTGCAAGGTGTCGATCGTGGCATCAATGATTACAGCGAAGCGTTGCTACGTAATATTCATGCGATGGGGTATTTTAGTGGCCTAACAGCGGGAGCGCAGGTAGTGATGTCCTCTTTTAATAGTTGGAAATCACCACTCAATTATGATCATACCCCTATGGTTGGTGGTGAGTACAATCATAAAATTCATGGCAGCCACTACCTGTTAACCGATGTGTTAAAAAAGAAAATGGGCTTTGATGGGATAATAGTCACTGATTGGCATGGTCACGCAGAGGTCAGTAAATGCAGCGATACCAATGCCAGTTATGCGGTGAATGCTGGTAACGATATTCTAATGGTGCCAGAATCTGAGCATTGGATGGATCTTTATCAGCAAACCGTTGCAGATGTTGAAGCTGGGATTATCGATATGTCACGTATCGATGATGCGGTAACGCGCATTTTACGTGTCAAAATGCGCGCCGGTCTGTGGCATAAAGGGCAACCTTCAAAACGCTCACTTGCCGGAAAAGAGGGATTGTTGGGGGCAGAAGCACATCGAGATGTTGCGCGAGAAGCGGTCAGAAAGTCTTTAGTATTATTGAAAAATAAAAATCAGTTACTGCCTTTATATCGCGAGCAGAAAATATTGTTAACTGGCAGTGCTGCCGATGATCTAAATAAGCAATCAGGGGGCTGGAATCTTACTTGGCAGGGCGATGAAAATAAACTCTCTGATTTTCCGGGCGCAACAACATTACGTATGGCACTTGAGTCGGAATTAGGCGCTGAGCAAGTTGATTTTGATTTAGCGCTACAAAATGATTTAACACAATACGATGTTGCTGTCGTTGCCTTTGGCGAAGACCCCTATGCAGAAATGATGGGAGATATTAAAGAGTGGCAAAGCCTTGAGTTTTCATCTTTAAAGCGAAAATATCGTGCTGACTGTGAACGGATTGCAACACTGCATAAAGCCGGAGTAAAAGTTATCTCTATCTTCTTTAGTGGTCGCCCTTTATATGTGAATCGAGAAATATCGCTCTCTGATGCTTTTGTGGCTGCTTTTTTACCGGGCAGTGAGGGCGTCGGCATCACAGACCTATTATTACGTAATGCAAAGGGAGAAATAAATTACGACTTCCAAGGTAAGCTTTCCTACAGTTGGCCAAACAAAAAGCGCAGTGCGCGCGTGAATTGTTTGCCAAGTCATATTGAAAACTACCAAGTGCCTGCGAATGAGCAAGACCCGCGTGGAGAACATAAACCGTTATTTGAATTTGGTTATGGCCTCACTTATCAGGATAACAAACAGCCAATGTTGGATTTAGATAACATTGAATTAGATGAACTTTCATCGGGAGAAAACGGTGCTGCTAACAATCTTGAAATCTATGGTGTGCGTTCAATTATTGGCGATTATCAGTTAAAAGCCAGCCCGTCGATATTTACGGAAGGTGAGCTCATTTCTCGTAATAACCCAATGCAATTTAAGTACTTAGCAACCCGTCCTTACAACTATTTACAGCAGCAGGATGCCGTTGAGCTGAGTTTTAAAGGGCAAGGTGGATGTGTTTATATTGAAGCAAGCGATGGCGTTGCAGAGCAGATGGGTGACTATTTTGAGCAAGGCTATTTAAGTTTTGAATTAAAAGTGAGTCAATTACCTACTGAGCCATTATTGGTGTCGATTAAAGGGTGTGATAAAAACATGCAACACGCGCTGTTTGGTAATGTCGATATTAGCCGCGAATTGAATATCTGCGATGAGTTTATCAGGCTTAACATACCTGCTAAAAAATTCACTGCGAGGGGACTAGAGCAGGTCGATAAACTATTCTGCTTACAGGTGTCGGGGCAATTTACAGCGGTCATTGCCAATGTAAAATGGTGTATTTAGGTTAAAAAAGCCCCCTGACAGTTCATCTATCTGGGGGCTTTTAAGGTCTAAGAAGCAATTTAAACTATCATTTTACGCCGAAGTTCGCGGAAATAACGTTATTTTATCGCTTTGCTTATCCAGAACTGAGGTTATTTAGATTTTACCAACGAGATCAAGTGATGGTGCAAGTGTTGCCTCACCCTCTTTCCATTTAGCTGGGCAAACTTCACCCGGATTCGCTGCAACATATTGCGCAGCTTTTACTTTACGTAGTAGGTCGTCTGCATCACGGCCAATACCTTCAGCGGTAATTTCCATTGCTTGGATGATACCTTGTGGGTCAACTAAGAACGTTGCACGGTCTGCAAGCCCTTGCCCTTCACGCATTACACCGAAATTGTTAGTTAGGTTACCTGACTGATCTCCAACCATGAAGTAATTGATTTTACCAATTGTTTCAGAGCTATCGTGCCATGCTTTGTGAGTGAAGTGTGTATCAGTTGATACTGAGTAAACTTCAACGCCACGTTTTTGTAGCTCTTCGTAGTGGTCTGCAACATCACCTAGTTCAGTTGGGCAAACAAAAGTAAAATCAGCTGGGTAGAAGAAAAAGATAGACCATTTTCCTTTTACGTCTTGCTCAGAGATCTCTACAAATTCGCCTTGTTTGAAAGCTGTCGCGTTAAACGGTTTAATTTCAGTATTAATCATGTCGTTATCCTATTAAGTGAATTACTCGTTTTTACTTCGTTGTCTGCTTAGTTCTCCTAAGCGATGGAAAGAGTATGAAATAAACTTTTGAATAGATAAATTCGTTTATATCTATTATTTTAATAGTTTATAGCTATGGAGTTATTTGTCCGTGCTAAGTCGTATTAAGTGATCTATCTATTTGCTTATTTCGTATTTATGAGCAAAATCAAGAGTTAATAATGTGTATCAATCGCTTCTTTTTCATGCCGTTATTGATACTTTGCTTAATTTCTTAAATCAACATGGAACGATGATTCACTATGTCTGTAAATATTCGATCAAGACTGCCTTTAATCCTCTTATCTTTAGTGCTTATTGCTTTTATTGCTTACCTATTGATGCCCGTTGAAAACAGTGCTCGAGAGCGCCGATCAAGAGTGGTTAGCGTGAAAACAGTGCCTGTCGTGAATGGCACTTTTAGCGATGAAGTTGAAGCGTTAGGTACAGCGAAAGCAAATGAAGATGTTGTCATTACTGCGCAATACACTGATATTGTTGAAAGTATTCACTTTAATGACGGCGATAGAGTGAAAAAAGGACAAGTGTTAGTTGAGCTGATGAAGCGCCAAGAGATAGCTAAAGTGGAAGAATTACAAGCGAGTCTGACCGAATTACAATCGCAATTAGATCGCTATGAAGCCTTAGTATTAAAAAGTGTCACGGCGATTTCAGTATTAGAGGAACATCGCGCTAAAACCAAATCTCTGCAAGCGCAACTGCGTAGCGCGCAGGCTGTGTTAAGTCATTTGACTATTCGCGCACCCTTCGATGGCCAGCTAGGGTTTCGTCAGGTGAGTGTTGGTGCCTTAGTCAGTAATGGGGATGTGATCACTTCCTTGGATGATATCGATATTATTAAAGTTGATTTTTCAGTGCCAGAACGCTTTTTGCCGACATTACGTGTTGGCCAAGAAATATCTGCACGCAGTATCGCTTATGAAGAGCATCCATTTATGGGAGAGATAACCAGCATCTCGTCACGAGTAGATGCCGCTACTCGCACGGTGTTGATTCGCGCCAAAATCGATAATAAACAACATAAATTACGCCCGGGTATGCTGATGGCTGTGAATATTGTTCGCAATACTGACAATGCATTGCAATTACCAGAAAATGCAGTTATTCCCTTTGAAGATCGTCATTTTGTTTTTGCCATTGAAAATAATATTGCGCAACGTAAATATATTGAAGTTGGTCGTCGCATGCCCGGCATTGTTGAAGTATTGAGTGGTTTAGAAGCTGGAGAGAAAATTGTTACAGAGGGCGCATTGAAGCTACGTGAAGGCGCTAAAGTTAAGGTTCAGGGTGAGCAGGTGGAGCAACAACAATGATTCTATCTGACTTATCTGTAAAAAGACCGGTCTTTGCAACGGTACTTAATTTATTGATTGTTACCTTTGGTATTGTGGCTTTTTTAATGTTGCCACTGCGTGAATACCCTGACACCGATAAACCGATTGTGAGCATTTCAACCTCTTATCCGGGGGCTTCTGCTACTATTGTTGAAACCAAAATAACCAAAATTTTAGAGGATAAGATCAGTGGTATTGAAGGGGTTAAAAATATCACCTCTACCTCCCGCGATGGCCGTTCTAATATCAGTATTGAATTTGAGATCGAGCGTGATATCGACGGCGCTGCTAATGATGTACGCGATAAAATTTCCTCGGAACTAGGCGGTCTGCCGGAGCAAGCTGATCCGCCTGAGGTAAAAAAAGCCAATGATGATGGTGATGTGATCGCTTGGTTTACGCTACAAAGTGATGTGTTTAATACCCTTGAATTAACTGATTATGCAAATCGTTATATTGTGGATCGTTTTGCAGTGGTTAATGGTGTCGCCGAAATCGTGGTTGGCGGTGGCCGAAACTATGCGATGAAAGTGGTCTTAGATCGCAACGCGATGGCTGCTCGTGGGATTACTGTTAATGATGTTGAATCGGTATTACGCACAGAAAACGTAGAGTTTCCTGCCGGTGAAGTGAAATCTATCGAACGTGATTTTAGCGTTCGCGTTGCCAGAACCTTTCAAACTGAAGATGATTTTCGGCGCATGGTTATTGCACGTGGTGAAGACAACGCTTTAGTACGACTTGGCGATATCGCGCAGGTTTCTATTGGCTCTGAAGACGATGAAACCCTGTTTAAAGGTAATGGACGCAACATGGTCGGCTTAGGTATTGTTAAGCAATCCACTGCTAATACCATTGATGTCGTTGAAGCTGCCCGTGAAGAGATGTTCGCGATTCAAGAAAACTTGCCCGTTGGCACGATTATTGTGCCCAGCTATGACTCTAGTATCTTTATTAAAGAGTCAATTGATGAAGTTTATAACACCCTTGGGATTGCCATGTTGATGGTGATTTCAGTGATTTTTATTTTCCTTGGCAACATTCGCGCTACGCTCATTCCTGCAGTCACTGTGCCGATCGCACTGATTGGCTCGATGATGTTATTAAGCCTATTGGGCTTCTCTATCAATCTGCTGACTTTGCTGGCGTTAGTGTTGGCGATCGGTTTGGTGGTTGATGACTCGATCGTTGTACTAGAAAATATTTATCGACGTATAGAGAAAGGTGAAAAGCCGATATTAGCCGCTTATAACGGTGGGAGAGAGGTCGCTTTTGCGGTGGTTGCCACCACGCTGGTGTTGATCGCGGTGTTTGTACCGTTGATCTTTTTATCGGGCGATATTGGCCGTTTATTTACCGAGTTTGCTTTAGCGATTGCTGCTGCCATTGTTTTTTCAAGCATTACCGCGCTGTCATTGACACCAATGATGTGTTCTAAATTACTGCATCATCGTAAAAGAAGCTCCTCTTTTGGGCAGCGGTTAGATCGTGGTTTTGCTAAATTAGAAGCCACCTACGGTAATGCCTTAGCATCGGTGATCAAACAGCCGATTATGATTGCAATCGTAATGATATTGGCCTTTGCTAGCCTTTATATCGTTGCAGATAAAATTCCTTCAGAATACGCACCTAAAGAAGATCGTGGCGGTGCATTTTTGATCATGAATGGCGCTGAGGGGGCAAGCTTTGAGAGCAATGCTCGTAATATGAAACAGATAGAAGAGAAACTGATGAAACACTATGATGACGGCGCATTAGATCGCGTTATCGTCCGTGTTCCAGGATTCCGTGGTATGGGAGGTATCGCAATTGTAGGTTTACCAAGTTGGCAAGAGCGAGAGATTTCCACTTTTGACTTTGTGAAAAACTTCAATCGCGAGTTAGCTTCGGTAACCGATGCACGCGCTTTCATTATGATGCGAGGTGGACTGGGAGGTCGTAGCGGTAGACCGATCAGTTTTGTATTGCAGGGCAATACCTATGAAGAGCTCGCACAGTGGCGTGATATCGTGTTAGCGAAAGCGCAAGAAAACCCGAATATCATTGGCTTAGAAAGTGATTACAAAGAAACTTATCCGCAACTGATGATCAATATTAATCGCGAAAGAGCGGCTGATTTAGGTGTATCGATTACTGATATTGGCCGTGCCTTAGAAACCATGTTAGGTGAGCGTCGCGTCACAACTTATATTGATAACGGCGAAGAATACAATGTGTTACTTGAGGGCGATGAAGAAAAATATCGTTCGCCAAGCAGTATCGATAACATTTATGTGCGCTCCACTGAAACGGGGGAGTTAATTGCGATGTCGAACTTAATCTCGATCGAAGAGAGTGCAACTTCCGCGCAACTCAACCGTTTTAACCGTTTACGTAGTATCACTTTAAGTGGCAATATTTCGGCGAATTATACCTTAGGAGAAGCATTAGATTTCCTTAATGAAGTGGTGAAAGAGGAGTTACCGGTGGAAGCATCGGTTGATTACTCTGGGCAGTCACAAAAATTTAAAGACAGTGGTAGCTCGATGCTGTTTATTTTTGCACTAGCCATTCTCATTACTTATTTAGTATTAGCTGCCCAGTTTGAAAGCTTTATCCATCCTTTTGTTATTCTATTAACAGTACCATTAGCACTAGTTGGCGCCTTAGCTGGGTTATATTTAATGGGGCTGACCATTAATATTTACAGCCAGATTGGTATCGTGATGCTCATTGGTTTAGCTGCTAAAAATGGCATCTTAATTGTTGAGTTTGCCAATCAGTTACGCGATGCCGGTGAAACCTTTACCGATGCAATTATCAAAGGGGCGCAACAACGCTTAAGACCTATCGTGATGACCACCTTTACCACGGTAATGAGTGCCGCCCCGTTAGTCTTAGCTTCTGGTCCTGGTTCTGAAAGTCGTGCTGTGATTGGCGTGGTTATCTTCGCTGGTGTGTCATTAGCAAGTGTTTTTACCCTGTTTATTGTGCCCGGTGCGTATTACTGGCTATGTAGAAATACCACATCACCAAATATGATCAGTAAGCAACTTGCTAAATTAAATGCAGATTAATTTAGCAAGTTGCATCATAAAGTGAGCATTTATGAAAACCATGTTAATTCGACAAAGATTACGTGGTTTTTATGCTTTAAAAGTATCGCTTACTTTGGTGTGTTGAGCCGGAAGGGCAACATTATTTGCAAAAATAAACTTGAAAGTTCAATAGACCTCAGGCTATTCAAATGTTGGCAATAAAGCTCGAATACCATCAATGAACATTTGTAACGACATAATCAGTAGCAACATGCCCATTAATCTTTCTAATGCCGTTAATCCCTTCTCTTTTAATACCTTATACAATAAAGATGAAAATAGCATTACCGCTGCACAAAGCCCCCAAGCGATTAATAGTGACACAAATAATGAGCCTGAATGTTCACTATTGGTTTTGGCTAAAACTAATAGTGTGGCTAGTGATGCTGGGCCGGCAATCATTGCAATTGGTACTACTAAAGGTTCATCACCTTTTTTAGTGACAAACATATCGCCACCATTAGGGTTAGGGAAAATCATTTTTAATGAAATAATGAAAAAAATGATACCACCTGCAATAGTGATAGATTGTGTGTCAAGGTGAAATAGGCTTAAAAATTGCTCCCAAAAAAATAGAAAAGAGACCAAAATAAGTAACCCAATCAGTGTTTCACGGATGATGACTTTTGAATGTCGCTGTTTATACCAAATCCACTAAATAAATGATCAATCTTGCTGGTTAAAAGAAGCTATTTCAGCGTTAAAAATTTCGTAAAGGGAACAACCATTTGCATCAATTTTCGCCTTGAACTAACTACTTTTTCCTGCGTAATATTTGATCACTATATTAGCGGAATTGGTATTATCTATATTCTTTAGCATGCTTAGCAATAACGGCACATTACCGAAGGGATCTAAAATAAAAAACAGGAGAACGGCTGTTGAAAAAATCGGGAAACTATTTTCCATTGTTTTGATCCTTTATGGTGTGTGTTTATTGAGAGATTATGGCTGATTATATTCGTAAAATCTGGGTTGTGCCTTAATAGTGCTCATTAACCTTTGTGCTAGATAAGCAAAGCAATAGCATTACACTATTTCAGCGGGCCTCTGTGTTAAATGATCTTTTTCCTCTTTTATTCGTATTTACTAGCAACTCTGATAAATAGATGATTTTTATGCTTATTCAAGTTATAGCTTATTTTGGTACCTACTTTTAAATTAAGGCAATGAGTTACTTCAATAAATACCTTGAGCTTGAAGGTTTATCCCAGACTAAATTGTGCACATATTTATCGGCAATGCGACCAGTAGTTAAAAGTGATGAAATAAAATTGGAGAGAGTGAATGAATATTTTTATTTTGGATGATGAGATCACGCGTTGTGCGCAATATCATTGCGATCAGCATGTCGTTAAGATGATCTTAGAAAGCGTACAGCTGTTATGTACCGCTCTGAATAAAAAAGGATTTGAAACGCCTTATAAATCCACTCATATTAAACATCCTTCAGTATTATGGGTTGAAAAATCCTACGATAATTTTTTATGGTTAAAAGCCTTAACCATTGCGCTAAACGATGAATATAAGTTTCGCTATGATAAAACTGAGGATCATAAATCGATGGCAACATTGAAAAAAATAGAAGGCATTACGTTTCCTGCTATCGGGTTAACTCCTTTCCCACAGGCAATGCCAGAGCAGTTTAAAGTCCCTAATGATGCCATCACTGCCTATCGAAACTTTTATAACGGCGATAAAGCGAGATTTGCGAAATGGACAAAACGTAATCCACCTCATTGGTTTAATTCATCATTTGACGGTTAAATATCGTTTTGATGTTGTAAAGCAAATTGCTCAAGTTGATGTTTATCAATCGGCTTAGAGAAATAATAGCCTTGGTAAATATCGCAATCTAGTTTATCTAAGGCCTGTAACATCTCTTTACACTCTACCCCCTCTGCCACCGTTTTCATCTTTTTATTTTTAGCTAGGGAGATGATAGTGTTGATCATCGCACGTGTGTCTTTATCGTTAATGACATTATCAACAAATGACTTATCGATTTTTAATTCATCAATCGGTAAGTTATTTAACAGACTGAGTGATGAGTAACCGGTACCAAAATCATCCAATGAAAGGCGAATTCCTTGCTCTTTTAGGTTTTTCATTAAGTCTTTTATGCTATCGACATCCTCAATAAGTACGCTTTCTGTGACTTCAATTATTAGCCTTTCTGTTGCAAAATCGAATTGCTCAATACGTTGCATTAACTGTTTGAAAAAATGAATGTTGTTGAATTGTTTAACCGATGCGTTAATAGACAGACTAAAGGGAATAGTGATACGTTTTTGAAGTATGCTCATATCGCTAAGGCTACGCTCGATGACAAAATTACCAATTTTATCCATCATGCCTAGCGATTCTGCAATAGGAATAAATTTATCAGGGGGCATCATGCCAAGCTTTTCATTTTTCCAACGGATCAGTGCTTCGACACCAACTAGTTTGCCACTGGCCGTAACCTGAGGCTGATAGAGCATGAAAAACTCTTGATTTGCCAGCGCTCTTTTTAGTTCGTTTTCTATATTGCATTGCTCTAAATAAGCATTAAGTAAGACCTGATTAAAGAAAACCGTGCAGTTACGCTCTTTTTTAGCGTTATCCATTGCTAAATCTGCATTGCGTTTAATCTCCTGTGGATTATCGCTATCTTGTGGATAAAATGAGACGCCAATGCTTACGCTGAGCATTATTTCTGCCTCATTAATGCGTATTGGTTTATCTAACGTGATACGTAATCGTTCGCAAATAACTTCTGTTTGCTGGCGACTTTTGTTAAACGTAATAAGTACAAACTCATCACTGTTGGCACGAATCACTAAATCCTCTTTTGCTGCAATCGAATTTATCTTTGTCGCGATACTTTTTAATAGTTGATCGCCAATCAAATGGCCAAAGCTATCATTGATACTTTTAAAATGGTCAATATCTAAATAGATAAGTGAAAACTCGATATTATTTTTAATACTGGCGAGGTAGCTATCAAAATAAAATCGATTGTATAGATGTGTTAAATAATCATGGTTTGCTTGAAAAGCTAACTCACGTGTTTTCTTTTTTTCACTGGCAGCGATATTTTTAAACAGGAGGTAAATTAAGATAATAGAGAAAAAATGGACGGCAATAAGTACGCTGACTTTGTCTATAAAGTTTTGTTGTATTTGTTCAAATTTCACTGCAGTGACTAACCACAATTTATAATCCTTCATATAAACAGAGGCGTCGAGTGACTGCCTAGCCGGGTGTTTATTCTCGTTAACAATAACCACTTCATCTTGCTTTAGCTGGGCGTAAGGGGTATCTATAATCGTTGCTAAATGTTTAATGGCTTTATCAATATCTGATTGCGATATTTGATATTGGTAAATATTTGTATCGTGTATTTTATCAAGAGGAGCAAGCTGAAAATAACGATCTGTATCGCGATATAGGTAAGTGTTATATAAGCCACTCTCGTTGGCATTATGGACAAAGAAATCAAAGCCTTTATCCAGACTAACTGCGAGAGATAAGACGAAACTTGCTCTTCCACTTGCATCACGAATGGCTAATCTAAAGGGGATAATGAGTTCATTTAACTGATGGCTAAAGTAGGTACGACCAATAATCATTGAATCTGAGTTTAGGGTGTTATGAAATGATGCTTGGCTAGCTTGAATGCTTAATAGTGAAGCTTCTTTTGCAACGGTACTTTCAGGCACACTGGTATGCACAGTTCCATCGAGATTAAACAGCGCAAAACCACTGATTGTTGAATCAAGGTTAGTCGTTCCTTCCATTAATGATTTTATGGCCTGCTGATCGGTTAATTGATTTTCTTTTATTAGCTGGCTGGCCACAATATTAAGAATCGTTTCATATTGTTTAAACGCAGCTTGTAGTGAGTTTTTAGCCATGGTGGTTAAGCTCATCTGCTCGCTGATAAACTCATTATAGACTCGCTGATAAGTGCTGTAACAAGAGAGGCCTAATGAGACAGACCAAACTATTGTCACCAAATAAAATGCTAGCCAGATGTTTTTGTTAATGAGTGCCATGCAACCATTGCCCTATATGATTATCTTGGTTGCTTATAAAAAATTTCTTGATATGAGCAACAATATATTAAATCTAGATCAAAAGGATAGCCCAAAGAAGCGTATAGGGTTAGAAAGTAGAGGCGCTTTACCTGATAAAGTGTGTTTTTATAAACAACGCTTTTTCGAGGGAAGGATTTGCCGGTACGAATAGTATTTTAGATAAAATAAGAAGGGTGAAGAGTGATGGGCATGCTCTGCTCATCACTTGATAATAGAAGTCTCTGAAAAGTGTTTACAGCGGAGTACGGATTAAATAATCAAATGCGCTTAAGCTAGCTTTAGAGCCTTCGCCCATGGCAATAATTATCTGTTTATAAGGCACTGTAGTGACATCGCCAGCTGCAAATATGCCCGGTACTGATGTTTCTCCCTTAGCATTTACTTCGATTTCACCGTGTGCAGACAATGTAACTTCACTGCTTTTTAAGAAATCGCTGTTAGGTATCAAGCCAATTTGCACAAAAATACCTGCTAATTGTAACTGTTTCGCTTCTCCGCTCGCTCTATCTGTGTAGTTAAGTGCAGTAACGCGTGTACCATCGCCAATCACTTCAGTTGTTTGTGCCTGTTTAATAATATCGATATTAGCCATGCTATTCGCTTTATCCACCAAAACTTGGTCAGCACGTAATGTGTCGGCAAACTCTAGAACGGTGACGTGTTCAACAATACCTGCGAGATCAATAGCTGCTTCAATGCCGGAATTACCGCCACCAATTACTGCGACTTTTTTACCTTTAAATAATGGGCCATCGCAGTGCGGGCAATATGCGACCCCTTTATTTCGGTATTCTTGCTCACCGGGTACATTCATCTCTCTCCAGCGTGCACCGGTTGATAATATGACGCTACGGCTTTTTAAAGTTGCACCACTTTCAAGGGATACATGAATGTAGCCATCCTCTGTTTTTTCAGCGCTAACGATGCTGTCTGCACGTTGTTCGTTAATAAGATCAACATCATACTCTTTGACATGTTCTTCTAAAGCGGCTGCGAGTTTAGGTCCTTCAGTGGCTTTGACTGATATAAAGTTTTCGATGCCCATGGTGTCCATCACTTGCCCACCAAAGCGCTCAGCCACAACACCTGTACGTATCCCTTTACGGGCTGCATAAATGGCAGCAGACGCACCAGCTGGACCACCGCCAACGACGAGTACTTCATATGGGTCTTTCTCTTTAAGTGCTTCAGCTTGTTGCTCAGCAGCACCACTATCAACTTTGTTTAAGATCTCTGTTAATGAGATACGCCCTTGCGTAAAGACTTCTCCATTAAGGTACACGCTAGGTACAGCCATAATGTTACGTTGCGTCACTTCATCTTGAAAAGCCGCTCCATCAATCATGGTTGTTTTAATATTCGGGTTGATGGCAGCCATCATATTTAATGCCTGTACGACATCTGGGCAGTTCTGACAGCTAAGCGAAATGAATATTTCAAAGTTCAATTCACCTTCAAGACGAGCGATCTGAGCAATCACTTCTTGGTCCAGTTTCATTGGGTGCCCGCCACTGTGAAGCAGTGCTAGCACTAATGAAGTGAACTCATGCCCCATCGGTAATCCAGCAAAACCAATTGCGGTTTCTTTAACAGGGTTGATGACCTGCATAACTGGTTTACGTGTGCTCGCCGCTGCATCTTCAACGACACTCACTTTGTCGTGTAATGTCGCTATCTGATTGGCTAAGTCGCGTAATTTTGTTGCTGTTTCGCTTTCATCTAAGCTAAGAACAAGTTGCACCTCTGTTTTAAGGTTTTGTAAGTAGGCTTTAAGTTGCGTTTTCATGTTTTGGTCTAACATAGAGTCACCTTTATATTGTGCTTGTATCTAACGACAGTGCATTTAAAAATTGGTTTTTAATATCTAAAACCTATTTTTAAATGACCTCAGCCACGTTCGCTGTTACTGAGGTCTGATTATATTTCTCTAACTAGGATTAGATTTTACCTACGAGGTCAAGTGATGGTGCGAGTGTTGCTTCGCCCTCTTTCCACTTAGCTGGGCAAACTTCGCCTGGATTTGCTGCCACATATTGTGCGGCTTTCACTTTACGCAACAGGTCGTCTGCATCACGGCCAATACCTTCAGCGGTAATTTCCATTGCTTGGATGATACCTTGTGGGTCAACTAAGAACGTTGCACGGTCTGCAAGACCTTGACCTTCACGCATTACACCGAAGTTGTTCGTTAGGTTGCCTGACTGATCGCCAACCATGAAGTAGTTGATTTTGCCGATTGTCTCAGAGCTGTCGTGCCATGCTTTGTGTGTAAAGTGCGTGTCAGTAGACACTGAGTAAACTTCAACACCACGTTTTTGTAACTCTTCGTAGTGGTCTGCGACATCACCTAATTCAGTCGGACAAACAAAAGTAAAATCAGCTGGGTAGAAGAAAAAGATAGACCATTTACCTTTTACATCTTGCTCAGAGATCTCTACAAACTCGCCCTGTTTGAAAGCTGTTGCGTTGAAAGGTTTAATTTCAGTATTAATCATGTTGATATCCTATTTAAGTAAGTAATTTGCATTGTTGATTAGGTCTCCCTAACCGATGAACAAAGTATGCGACAACTTTTTTAATAGGTAAATTCGTTTGTTTCTATTGTATTGATAGGTTTTGATGTGTGAGTTAACGGTTTCTAATACTGATCATCATGGCATCGGGGCGCCAATATTCAAATTCACAATCAATGACCTGATGGTGCTGATTATAATTGATACGGCAGATCTTTAAGATCTGTTGCCCAGCCCGCATGTTCAGTGCTTGAGCAACATGTTCCGGTGCTGCTGTAGGAATAAAGTCAAAGTCAGATTGGCTATTTATAAATCCATATTTTTTTTCATAAAGCATGGTTAATGATTGCGCGAGATCTTCAGTTAATATATCTGGGAAATAGTCACTAATGAGACAATTTTCAACATATAGCACTGCTCGCCCATCAATATAACGTAAGCGTTCAATAACATGAATTTCAGTGAGCTCAGCGCGTTGCAAGGTGTTTGCAATTGCACTTGGGGCCATGATGCTTTTAACGTTTAAAAGTTGTGTTTTAGCAACACGTTGTTGGTCACGTATCATTTGATGAAAATGACATCTTGATAGTGGGTTATAGCTAATTCTAGGGGGAGAAACAAACCAGCCTCGACGATCTTCTCGATAAATCAATCCTTCAATCTCTAATGCATCCAGTGCACTTTTTACACTGATTCGAGTGATTGAAAAAAGCTCACTTAACTCTCGTTCTGATGGGATTTTTTGTAAAGGTAACCAGCATTTACCGCTAATTTGATCTCGTAAGACCTCTTTAATATTTTTCGAAAGCTTATTTGTCATATCAGTGTGGTCTAGCCCAGTAAAAAAGTTGGTTTCTTTTATTTAAACGATAAAAAACACAATATGCAACCTTATTGATGCGCAAATAAAACTTAATTGACTGTAAACAAATTGAAATATTACTGAAGTAGCATTGATCTGGTCAACTGGACTAGTCCAAATAACGCTAACGCACAGGATGGAAATACAATGAAAACTTTTAAAGCCACAACAGCACTACTTGCATTATCAATTGCTCATAATGTTTGTGCCTCGGAATCAATCGATTCACTGATTAAAGCTGCGCAAAAAGAGGGACAAGTATACAGTGTCGGTATGCCTGACAGTTGGGCAAACTGGAAAGATACATGGGCTGACTTGAAGCAAAATTATAATATCAAGCATCAAGATACTGACATGAGTTCTGCGCAAGAGATCGCAAAGTTTGAAGCTGAAAAACAAAACGCCACTGCTGATATTGGTGATGTGGGTTTTGCATTTGCGCGTGTTGCGACTAAAAAAGGAGTTACACAACCTTACAAACCAACGACTTGGAATGAGATACCAGATTGGGCAAAAGATAAAGATGGTCACTGGGCACTTGCTTATACTGGCACTATCTCTTTCATTTCGAATAATAATTTAGTTAAAAATGCACCTAAAACTTGGGCTGATTTATTAGAGGGCGATTACAAAGTAACCGTTGGCGATGTTGGCGTGGCTTCGCAAGCGAACAATGCAGTACTAGCCGCCGCTTATGCAAATGGTGGTAATGAATCGAATCTAAAACCAGCGATTGAATTTTTCGCAAAACTGGCCAAGCAAGGACGCCTTTCTTATACAGATCCAAGCGTTGCTAATCTAGAAAAAGGTGAGATCGAAGTAGCGGTAATGTGGGATTTTAATGCCCTTAACTATCGCGATAGTATCGATCGTTCGCGCTTTACTGTTGGTATTCCACAAGATGGTTCTGTGACCTCTGGTTATACGACAATTATTAACAAATACGCTAAAAATGCCAATGCTGCCAAATTAGCACGTGAATATATCTTCAGTGATGCAGGGCAGATTAACTTAGCCAATGGATATGCTCGTCCAATTCGTACTAATGTTGAACTACCTGCGGAAACACAAGCAAAGCTGATTGCCAATGTGCAATATAAATCTGCTCACCCAATCTCTGATTTTGCCGCATGGGAAAAATCGGCGCGTAAACTACCACGTGCATGGCAAGAAAATGTGCTTATCCATCAACAATAATTGAGACTTTAAATGAATAATAAGGTGATTCTTGTTGTTCTTGATGGCTTAAATCAAAAAGTAGCCCAGCAGTGCATGGGCTACTTATCTGGTTTAATAGAGCACAAGATGGCAAGTCAATATACGTTAACGAGTGAGTTACCCTCACTGTCTCGCCCTTTATACGAATGTATTTTAACGGGGGTGGCACCAGTTAAAAGTGGCATCGTACATAACAACATCACGCGTAACTCACACTTAGCATCGGTCTTTAGTTTAGCGAAGGAGCAGAATAAGAAAACAGCAGCCGCTGCCTATCATTGGGTCAGTGAGCTATATAATATTTCTCCTTATAACGCGCAGCGTGACCGCCATACTAATGATCATGATCTGAATATTCAGCACGGTATTTTTTATCATTGGGATCATTATCCCGATGAAGCTTTGTTTCTTGATGGTGAATACCTGCGCACACAATACGACCCAGATTTTTTACTTATTCATCCAATGAATATTGATGATGCCGGCCATCAATATGGTTTAGATTCTGCACAATACCGTAATACGGCTCGTCATGCAGATATTGTTCTCTCTGAGTTTATGCCTAAGTGGATAGCGCAAGGTTATCAAATAGTTATCACCAGTGATCATGGTATGAATAACGATAAAACTCATGGTGGAACACTTCAGGAAGAGCGTGAAGTACCGCTTTATTTCATTGGTGAGCAGTTTAGTCATCACGCTACGATCATCAAACAAACAGAGCTTTGTGGAGTGTTATGTGAATTATTGGGACTGGCGCATACAAAACCCTTTAATAAGGAATGTTTACTGTGAACAGCAAAACAATTTCATTAGCGACACAAGTAAATAACGAGCCGAAACAATCGAGCTTGTTGTTAATACTCCATCAATATAAACCAGCATTGTGGCTTATCCCTTTTGCGTTGTTTTTTTATC
Source organism: Psychromonas sp. psych-6C06 (assembly GCF_002835465.1). NCBI lineage: Bacteria > Pseudomonadati > Pseudomonadota > Gammaproteobacteria > Alteromonadales > Psychromonadaceae > Psychromonas > Psychromonas sp. psych-6C06. The sequence continues at coordinate 295,189 of NZ_PIZM01000006.1, forward strand.
TATTTCAAATTGCGCCAATGATATGGGTATTTATTAATAGCTTTATTTATGAAGGGAACTGGTCATTAGAGAACTACCAAGAAATCTTTGATTCAACGTTTATATTACAAAGCTTTAGTAACAGTATCTGGATCAGTTTTTGGTCAAGTTTAGTAGGGTTAATGCTAGCCGCTTTTTTTGTGTCATCACTTAGGCACCTGAATAATCGTTTAAAAGAAGCGATTATCGCCTTCACGAATATGAGTAGTAACTTTGCAGGTGTTCCTTTAGCTTTTGCTTTTATCATTATTTTAGGTACCAATGGCGCAGTCACTTTGCTATTAAAGCAATGGGGGCTTATTGAAGACTTTAACCTATACAGCCGTTGGGGGTTACTAACCCTATACACCTATTTTCAAATTCCACTGGGCATATTATTACTTTATCCAGCCTTTGATGCGCTGAAAAAAGATGCCTACGAAGCCGCTTTATTATTGGGGTCAAGCCCTTTTAAATATTGGATCAAAATAGGCTTACCAATTCTTTCTCCTGCATTGTTGGGTACTTTCATTATTTTGTTTGCTAACGCGATTGGTGCTTATGCCAGTGTTTATGCGTTGACCTCAGGTAATTACAACATGATAACCATTAGAGTCGCGAGTTTAGTCTCTGGCGATCTTTTTTTAGAGCCTAATTTAGCCGCCGCTATTTCAGTGCTATTGATGCTTCTACTTTTTTTTATTACAGCCATCAATCAATGGTTAATTGCGCGGAGTTGTTATGCAAAGTAGTAAACAATTTGTACATAAAAGTGTTGTTTATAGTATTTCTACATTACTTTTTTTACCGATATTAGCGACCTTTATTTACTCGCTCTCATCAAGCTGGGGAGCAACGATTTTACCCGATGGCTTTAGCTTTAAATGGTACAACGCCTTATTAACGGATCCGCGTTTTATTGATGCTTTTGGGCGTTCATTACTTATTTGTCTTAGTGCGCTGTTATTAGCGACGGTATTGGTATTACCGATGATTTTTGTGGTGTTTTACTATTACCCTAAACTCGATAAAGTGATGAACCTTTTAATATTATTACCATTTGCAGTGCCTCCCGTCGTTTCTTCTGTTGGTTTATTGCAACTATATGCAGGCAGTTCAATTCAGCTCATTGGGACGCCGTGGATATTAATTGCGACCTATTTCACTATCGCTTTGCCTTTTATGTATCGTGCTGTGGCAAATAGCTTTACTGCGATCAATTTGAAAGATTTGATCGATGCTGCCCACCTTTTAGGGGCAAGCACGACAAAAGCATTTCTATTAATCATTCTACCAAACTTAAAAAAAGGGTTACTTGCTTCGTTATTTTTGTCTTTTTCATTCCTGCTTGGCGAGTTTGTCTTTGCCAATATTTTGGTTGGAACGCGTTACGAAACGTTGCAAATCTACCTATATAACATGCGACAAACCAGTGGCCATTTTACATCCGCACTTGTGATGACCTATTTTGCCTTTATCTTTTTGTGCACTTGGCTCGCTAGTCGTTTAACCAGAGGAACCAATCAATGAGTTACGTAAAAATTAATCAGCTGAGTAAGCGTTTTGGTGATGTAAGCGTTTTTGAAAATATTGAATTTAGCATTAATAAAGGTGAGTTTGTTACTTTGCTAGGACCCAGTGGTTGTGGTAAATCGACACTACTTCGCACCTTAGCTGGACTCGATCTTGCCAATAAAGGCGAGATTTGGGTTGATGGTATCGATATTACTCATACGCCACCACAACACCGAGAAATAGGGATGGTTTTTCAATCCTATGCGTTATTTCCTAATATGACGGTGGAAGATAATGTCGCATTTGGTCTAAAAATGAAGGGCATTAACAAAAAGCAAGCGCAACCAGAATTACAAAAAATTCTCACGCTTGTTGAGCTAAATGGTAAAGAAAAATTTTACCCACATGAGCTATCAGGTGGGCAACGACAACGTGTTGCATTAGCCAGAGCTCTGGTTGTAAAGCCAAGAATATTATTGCTTGATGAGCCTCTTTCTGCGCTCGATGCAAAAATCAGAAAGAACCTAAGACAGCAAATTTTAGATATTCAAAAAGAGCTTAACTTGACCACAATATTTGTGACTCATGATCAAGAGGAAGCGATGTTGATGTCAGATAGAATTTTTTTAATGAATCAAGGAAAGATTGTTCAGCAGGGGGCACCAGAAGAGATATATACCAAGCCGGCGAATGAATTTGTCGCTCGCTTTATGGGGCACTATAACCTGATTGAAGCTGATATCGCTAAAAACTGGTTCAAGATTGATAGTGGCCAGCGCCAGGTTGCGATTCGTCCGGAATCGATTTATATCAAAGAAGATGGACGACACTATGCAGCGCATATTTCTGCGCCTAAAATGGCTGAAATAACTTCTCATCAATTACTCGGTAATATTATTCGCTATAACTTATCGGTAGAAAAACAAGCATTAACTGTTGATCTTTTAAACCGTTCATCTGAACGATTGATGCCCGCAGGTAGCCAGGTTGAATTGCTATTTAACCTCAATGAAATACAGCCTGTAGGAGTTTAATATGCCACGAGCGCTACATGTTTTTGATATGGATGACACCTTGGTAAATGGTGATTGTTCAATGCTTTGGAATGAGTTTTTAGTGAAAAGGGGGATTATTACAGAGCCAAATTTCCTTGAAACAGATCGTAAAATGATGGCCCTTTATGCAAAAGGCGAGATGGATATGGCATCTTATCTGCAATTTTCTCTCGCGCCGATTGCAACAATAAGGGCTGATAAAATTGATAAGTTAGTCGATCAGTTTGTTGAAAATGTGGTTTTGCCAAGGGTTTTTCCTGAAGCGTTAGCGTTAATTCAGCAACTCAAAGAAGGTAAAGTACCTTTACTTATTATTTCTGCAACAGTTACTTTTATCGTTCAAAAAGTTGCTACTTGCCTTGGCATTGAACACGCAATTGGCATTGACCTTCATTTAGAAGATCGCTGTTATAGTCATAGAGTATCCGGTATTGCCAGTTATAGAGAGGGTAAGATTGAACGCCTAAACCATTGGCTAGAAGCCGAACAGTTTGATTTTGAAGAGATTCATTTTTATACCGACTCTATTAATGATCTGCCATTATGTTTATACGCGGATCATGCTTACTTAATCAATCCCTGTACGCAGTTAAGCGCACAGCAAAAAATCAATAAACAATGGCTGGTATATGAATGGGGAAAATAAACACTTTTCTGCTATCCATAAATGATAATAGATGGTGAAAATCTTTATGTGTGCATACACTTAGGAGATAGATATTTTTGTCTAGGGTAGCTTAGGAGCTTTTATGGCGATAGGGCGTTGGTTTTTAAATTTTGGTCTGATCGCATCTCTTATGTTGAGCCATTATGCTTGCGCTACCTCTCTGCGTCTAGTTATCCCACAATTCCCTCCTTATACCAGCGAAGAAAAGGGTATTTTTTCAGGAATAGGTATCAATTTAATTGATCGGGTGATGAAAGATATTGGCATTGATTATCAGCTTCGAGTAACCCCTAATTATGCCCGCGCTTTAGGTGAAGTTGTGCGTGGGCAAGCCGATGGCTTTTTTCTTGCCTCTGAAAATGAACAGCGCAACGAGGTTGCTGTATTTAGTGAGCCGTTGCTGATAAATCACTGGAGTTGGTTTTTTGCGCCCAACAAACAGCTCGACCCTACTTCTAATAGTTTTAAATCTACAGCAAATGTTGCCACTATTCATGGTTCAAATACTCATGTTTGGCTAACCAAACAGGGCTATCAGAGTATTACCAAAAGTAATTCGGGGTATATGTTTCCGCGTTTATTATTAGAAAAAAAACGTATTGATGCTGTCTTTTTAGCGTCTGTTGTATTTCGCAAAGAGCTTGAGTTTTACGGTTACAAGTCGAGTGATTATGTTGAAGTAGTAGAGAAATCCAAACCTTTTGGTATCTATATCAGTAAAGAGTATTTGAAAAAATATCCCGATTTTATGAGCAAGCTAAATAATGCGATTATTAAAATTCAAAAATTAGATTAACCAATCTATCTAACCTCAGTTCAGGATAACTAAAGTGAAATATCAGCGCTATTTTCACTCACTGATGCGTTAAATTATTTTTAATAACAACTCGTTATTGTTACGATAATTGACCTTGAATTACGCAAAACTAACGCTACTGAGTATTAAAAATAATCACTATCTGACCTACCTTGTGGGTTAAAAGAATAGATAACTGCGTTGCATTCAATCGCAATAGCTGACTCTCACTCAATCATGCGCCTGCGCTCTATCATTTTTCCTCAACAAGCCCTGATCACAATATTATGCGCAATGGTGTGATTTAAAATGCTCTTACGCTTACATTAACCAACATTGTGGCTTTTTAGCTTTGATCTATTGCTGTTTTTTATTCGTATTAGTGCTTAGTTTAATTAATTTCAGTGCTTAGTGCTTGTGCCATAAATTGTGCAATCCAAGGTTGTGCTTCAGCTTTAGGGTGTAAACCATCTTTCATCATCCATTCGGGCTTGGTGATCACATGCTCTAAAAAGAAGGGCAGTAATGGTACTTTGTGTTGTTCACTAAGTGTGGGGTAAATACCGGCAAAGGCTTGGCTGTAACGTTTACCATAATTTGTAGGTACATGGATTTGCATTAACAGAGGGCGTGCATCATTCTTCTTAATATTATTGATCATCTTGGTTAGATTTTTATTGACAATATTAGGTGAAAAACCGCGTAAACCATCATTTGCCCCGAGTTCTATTAATACATAGTCTGGCTGATGTTTGTTTAAT